>JACDGO010000039.1 GCA_013821585.1 Sphingomonadaceae bacterium | reverse complement strand
TGACGCGCGCGCGCTCGCGACCGGGGCGGCGATCCAGGCGCGCTGCCTCGAATGCCCGGCCGTCGCGGCACCGTTGCCAGCGCCGCGCCTGATCGACCTGCTGATCGCCTGGGCGACGCGATGATCGGCATCCGCGCCGCGACGCCCGACGACGCAGCCGCGATCGCCGCGATCTATGCGCCCTATGTCGTTTCGACTGGAGTC
Organism: Sphingomonadaceae bacterium; assembly: GCA_013821585.1. Classification (GTDB taxonomy): domain Bacteria; phylum Pseudomonadota; class Alphaproteobacteria; order Sphingomonadales; family Sphingomonadaceae; genus Sphingomonas_O. The sequence goes on along the minus strand of JACDGO010000039.1, from coordinate 10,470 downwards.
GCGCTCGACGCGACGCCGCCGAGCGCCGAGACGATGCGCGGCCGGATCGAGACGAGCGGCGACAGCCACCCCTGGCTCGTGGCGATCGAGACCGAAAGCGGCGGCGTCCTGGCCTATGCCCACGCCACGCCGTTCCGGGCGCGCGCGGCCTATCGCTGGGTGGTCGAGACGTCGATCTACATCGCCGGCGACGTCGGGGGGCGCGGCGTCGGCCGCCTGCTCTACGGCGCGCTGATCGCGACCTTGAAGGAGCAGGGCTTCACCCAGGCGATCGCGGGCATCGGCATGCCCAACGACCGGATGATCACGCTTCACGAATCGGTCGGCTTCCGCCGCGCGGGCGTCTACCGCGAGGTCGGCCATGTCCGCGGCCAGTGGGTCGACGTCGGCTTCTGGCAATGCGTTCTCGCCGAACCCGACGATCCGCCGGAGGAACCGAAGAGCTGCAGGGATGTGGGCGTGGTGCGCCGCTAACTTAACCCGGCTTCCGATTCCTTCGCGGTCGCTGCTCGACCAATGCGACTATCTCGGCGCATTCGACAGCGAACGCCGCTGGCGGAGCAAGGACGGCACGCGCCTATACACTTGCGATTCATTTCACGGCGAAATTAAGGATATGATCGCCGTGGACGGCATGTGGCCGTCGTGGATCCGGTAACAGGCGAGCCGCGCAAGGCTTTTGTTCGAGGACGACGCATCGATGTCTGAATGCCCTGCCCAGTTTATCGATCTCGCGCTGGACGGCCGCGTCGTCCCTGACGAAATCGACGATTTCGTTGCGGCATGGCATGAGGGGGATAGTCGCGAGGAGCTATACGAATTTTTGGGGATGACGTTTGAGGAATATTCGCTTTGGGTCCGAAGCGCCAATGCCCTTACCCTGATACTGTCGGCCCGGCATCGAAAGCAGCCGCTGATCGACGCCGTGAACGACAACTACCTGACAACGCATGAAAATGCGCGGAGTGTCGATCGGGCGGTAATAGAAAGCCAGCTTCGTTCTTGGCTCGCGCAGCGCGGTTGATCGGGATCAACAACGCGCAGAGGATGATCGTCGTCTCATAGCCGGTATCACCCCCGGTAGGCCGGGATCGACAGCCCGCGCACGATCGCCAGCGCGCGAAGTCCGAAGCCCGCCAGCGCCCCGGTGATCGCGGCGGCCATGACGGGAGCGCCGGTCAGCACGAGCGCGACGAACAGCCCCGCCGCCAGCGCGGCGGCCGTCACGTAGATCTCGGGCCTCAGCAGGATCGACGGCTCGCCCGCGAGCACGTCGCGGACGATACCGCCGACGCACGCGGTGATGACGCCCATCATGACCGCCGGAAGCGCGGGGATGCCGAGGCCGAGCGCCTTGGCCGCGCCGAACACCGCATAGACGGCGAGGCCCACCGCATCGAACCAGTCGAGCGCGCGGCCGCACCAGAAGCGCACCGGCGTCATCCAGACCGCGAGCGCGGTCCCGAGGCAGATCGCGGGCACGCGCCAGTCATGCACCCAGAACACCGGCGCGCCGATCAGCAGGTCGCGCACCGTCCCGCCGCCGACCCCGGTGACGAGCGCGAAGAACGAAAATGTGACGAGCGTCTGGCGCGCGCGCGCGGCGGCGAGCGCGCCCGAAGCCGCGAACACCGCGATGCCGAACAGGTCGAGCCACGGCAGGAAGAAGCGGAAAGCGGAAAGGTCGCCAGTCACACCGCCGTTTTAGCAGGCGCGGGATATTTGGCGATGCATGCGTCGAGCACCGCCGCGGGCGACCCGAGCTTCACGACCTGGCCGAGCGCCTTGTTGCGCGCCGCCTGCGTCGCCTCGAACCCCTTGATGCCGCGCGCGGAGAGCTTCGCGCCGATGCCGGGATCGAGACGCGCGCCCAATAGCCGGTATTGGGTAAGCTGATCGCCATAGGCGGCGTCCTGGCTCGCCATCGCCTTTCCGATGAACTCGCTAAGCGCCGAGCAGCCGAGCTGCGCGCCGAGCGGATCCGCGGGAAGCGGCGCCGGCGACGCCATCGCCGCCTGCGGATAGGCCGCGTCGCATTGCGCTTTCAGCGGCTGCCACTGGCCGCAGGTGATTCCCGCCTCAAGAGTGGGCATGCGCTGGACCACGTTCGCGGCCACCCCGGCTTCGAACTTCTTGCCCGCGGACGCGGCGAGCATGGCATAGTGGAGCACATGCGCTGACTGCGCGAGGGGCAGCGGCTTGCCGACGTCGCTGCTGTTGCCGCTCTTGCGCGCGTCGGCGGCGGCGACCACGCCGCAGCTCGCGGCGCGATCGACCGGGTCGACGGGCAGCGCGAGGGTCTTCGGTCCGCACGAAGAAAGCAAATTCGCGGTGAGGGGGAGGATCAGGGCAAGGCGGCGCATGGGGCAAGTCCGATCGTTACGTTCGCGTTCAATACGGGCGAGCGGGCGCATTCGTTCCGTCGCACTGTTGACCCGAAGCGCATCGCAAGGCAGCGTGAAACGATGTTCGCCCGCTTCCGCCGCCGCTATCTCGATGTTCTCGCGTCGGTTTACATCTACAACGAGCATCGCGGCTATACGAGCATCGACCGCGTGCTCGAGGCGGTGGTCGTGCGCCATCCCGAAGCCGCCGACTTCATCGCCGAGGTGAAAAAGCACCGCGCCGACGAGCGCAAGCACTACAAGATGTTCCGCCGCTATTTCGAGCTGAAGGGCGAAATGCCGCTCGCCGTCGATCGCACCTGCGGGCACATCGACCATTTCATCCGCCTGATCTTCGGCTGCACGATCGACGATCTCGACACCGGTGCCGTGACCGGCGACGAGACGATGTTCAGGACGCTTTGCCGCGTCATCGCGCTGACCGAGATGCGCGGGCTGCGCCAGGTCGACGTGCTGCTGCGCTCGGCGGCGGTGCGCTCCGATCCCGTGCTCCATCGCATCTTCACGATCATCGAGCGCGACGAGCCCGACCATTTCCTGCCCTATGTCCACTGGCTCGAGGCAACCGGCGGCGCCGGCTGGCGCAAGCGCGAGCGCCTCGCCGACTGGTGGATCCACAAGAGCCTGATGCTCGCCAAGCTCCCCGCGGTGTTCCTCAACCCCAGGATGCCACGGTTGGCGGACTGGCCGGATGCGGCGGACGCGACGGCATAAGCCATCCTCAAGCAAAATCGCGGCTCGGCGCGTCCGCATCGAGTATTCGTCTTTGCCGAAAAGCGCTCTATCCCTTCCGCGGGATGGAGAACGGGCGAATGCGGGCAGCAATGACGGCGGGTGTTGCCGCGATGATTTTGGCCGGGGCCGCGCGCGCCGCGCCCGCGGGGCATCCGCAAGCGGAAGCGCAGGCGCTCGACCTCGCGGAAAAGGCGATCGCCATGCGTTCGGTGCGCGGCCCCGGCATCCGGACGCCGCAGGTCGCGGGGCTGTACAAGGGCGCGTTGGTCGCGGGCGGCTTCGCCGATCGCGACGTGACGATCGTTCCGGTCGACGACACCGCCTATCTGATCGCGCGCTGGCACGGCAGCGATCCGAAGCTCAAGCCGCTGGTCATCTCCGGCCATATGGACGTGGTCGAGGCGAAGCCGGCCGACTGGCGGCGCGACCCGTTCACGCCGGTCGTGGAGAACGGCTATCTGTTCGGCCGCGGCGCGACCGACATGAAGCTCGACGGCACGCTCGCCATCGCGTCGCTGATCGAGCTGAGGCGCGAAGGGTATAAGCCCCGGCGCGACATCGTCATCGAATTCTCGGGCGACGAGGAAACGACGATGAAGACGAGCGCGATCGTCGCCGAAAATCTCGCCAACGCCGGCCTCGTCCTCAACATCGACGGCGGCGGCGGGACGCTCGACGAGCGGACCGGCAAGCCCGAATATTTCACCTGGCAGGGCGCCGAGAAGACCTATGCCGATTTCGAGCTGAGCGTGACCAATCCCGGCGGCCATTCGTCCGCGCCACGCAAGGACAATGCGATCGTCCAGCTCGCCGGGGCGCTGGTCCGGATCGGCGCTTACCGGTTCACGCCCGAGCTGAGCGACCTGACGCGCGCCTATTTCGTCGAGGCGGCGAAATACGAAAGCCCCGGGACGGGCGCGGCGATGCGCGCCTTCGCCGCGAACCCGGCCGACGCGCGGGCGATCACCGTGCTCGCCGCCGACCCCGCGACGGTCGGCAAGATCGGAACGACCTGCGTCGCGACGATGATCGACGGCGGCCACGCGCTCAACGCGCTGCCGCAGCGCGCGACCGCCAACATCAATTGCCGAATCTTTCCGGGGCACAAGCCGGCCGACATCATGGCCGAGCTGCGGCGCGTCGCGGCCGAACCGGCGGTGCATTTCAGGGACGTGACCGAGGGCGCGGTTCCCAACGACGCCTCGCCGATGCGGCCCGATTTCGTCGCGGCGGTGAAAAAGGCGATGGCGGCGGTTCATCCGGACGTTCCGGTTTTCCCGAGCATGGCTTCGGGCGCGAGCGACAGCATGTGGTTCCGCCATCACCACGTCCCCAGCTATGGCGCGAGCCCGGTCTTCATCAAAAATTCGGAGGACTTCAGCCACGGCCTGAACGAGCGCACGCCCGTTTCGAACATCGCGCCCGCGATCACCTATTACCTCTCGCTATTCACGGATCTGTCGAGATGAGCGGGCGGAGGCGGAGGTGGAAGCCGACAGTGGACCGCGCCGGCTCACGTCGGTCAGTTGGCGGTGATCTTCTGCACCACCCATCCGAATATCGTTACGATCGCGAATATCGGCCACGACCACCAGATTCGATGCTGGCCAATTTCGATCATGGTGACCGCGAATATGTTTCGAACAAGGCCCTCCTGATCACTCATCAAATAAGAGAGGGACAACGAGGCGACCAGCCCGGCTGCAACGGGCTTCATGAGCGCCATATGTATATCTCCCTCGGGAGTGGGTGGGCGAACCGCCGGCCGATAACATAGCCCCGACGTTGATGTCTGCACGGCGCACGACCGAGCCCGTGTCACCCCCGCCAGTGCCGCATCGCCTCGTCATGGGCGTCGTCCGCGCGATCACGTTTCGGCTGGAGCTTCGCCAATTCCTCTCGCTGCGTCTTTTCCAGGCGACGCCGCTTCTCGCGCAGCTTCGCCTCCTTCCCCGCGAGCGCGTCGCGCTCTTGCCGCTGGCGCCCTTCCGCGTCGGCGAGCGCCTTTTCGGCGGCGTCGAGCTCCGCGCGGCTCGGCATCGGCCTCACGGGCTTTGCAGGCTTATCTGCCTTCGCCGGTTGCGAGGCGCGCGCGGGCGCGTCGGCGTTGTCCCCAAGTGCATCGCACTGCTCAGCCGCGCTGCTGCGCGATCGCTTGACGACCTTGCCCGGATTCGCGAGCGGCTCTTTGGTCAATGCGGGGTCGGTGACGAGCTCGGCCGAACCGAGCGCGAACAGGTTGCGTGAGCTGCCCAAGCCTTCAGCGCCGCCTTCATGCTCGGCGCGGCGACATAGGCGTCGTGAAAGCCGATCGGCGTTCGATAGACCTTGAGCTTTCCCGCCGCCGCCATCGCCGCTCCTCTCAGGGCTCCGACTGTCGGCTGGCATGGCAATGGCCCGCCCGGTCCCGCGTCGCCGTCAAGCGGCGGCTTGCGTTTGGCATCCCCGGCGCATTGCGTCCATCGAAGGAAAGGCAAGCAGTCCGTGTTTCGCGGCATAGGCCGCACGCGCGGCCCGGATCGCGGCCTCCGCGGCGTCGAGCGCGCGTTTTGCTCGCTTCCTGCGCTCGAACAGCCTGGCGATAGATGCATCCGTCATCGTCTCTCTCCGTAATTACCCACCCCCTTGCCAAGGGTGGCTGGCCGTGATTCATCCTGCCGATGAATCGCGAGGATCTTGAGCGGCTTACGAAGCCGGAGCTGGTCGACCTGGTTTTAGGGCTGCAGCGGCCCGACAAGACCTCGCGGACATCCTCGAAGCCGCCATCGACGGACCGGAAAGCGAAGCGGGAAGGTTCGCGCCCCGGCGGGGCCAAGCCCGGCCATAAGGGCCATGCTCGTGACTTGGCCGAAGCGCCGGACATGATGGAAGATCACCGGCCGACGCACTGTCGCCATTGCGGTCTGCCGTTTTCTGAAGATGAAGCAGGTGCGGTGATCGGGGAATATGACGAGATCGATCTTCCCGAGGTCAAGCCTGTCGTCAAACGCCACCGCAGGTTGAAGTGCCGTTGCGCGAAGTGCGGCAAGGCAACCGCCGCGCCCATGCCTCAGGCGGCGCAGGGCACGCCCTTTGGCCGGCGCATTCATGCGCTGGCGCTCTACCTCAAGTCGAACCAGTTGTTTTCCTACGAACGGCTGCAAGGCGTGTTTGCCGACCTGTTCGGGCTCAATCTCAGCCAGGGCGCGTTGATGAACATGTTCAAGCGCGCCGCACCGATCTTTGCCGCCGGGCGCAACAATGCCCTTACAGCCCTGCGCGGCGCCGATGTTGTGGCCTGCGACGAGACGGGCGTGCGGATCGAGGGGTGCAATGCTTACCAATGGGTGTTTTGCTCGCCCCAAGCCGTTGTCCATACCGCCGAGTTCAGCCGTGCGGCCCAGGTCGTGCGCGACACCATGGCCGGGCACCGGCCCGAAGTGTGGATATCGGATCGCTATACCGCCCAGCAAGGGCACGCCACTCGCCACCAGACCTGTCTCGCGCATCTGGATCGAAAAGCGCGCTTCGTTGCCGAGCATGGCAACGATCTGATCGGAATGCGGCTCCAGCTCTGGTTCGACCGCGCCTTCAGGCTTGCTCGCGATATCGCCAGCCTCGCCATTACCACGGTGAAGAAGCGAAAACGCGTGTTGGCGCGCGATCTCGATGTCATCCTGGCCAGCGCCACTGATTGCCCGCTCGCCCGCGACCTGCTCGGGCAAATCCGCCGTGCGCGCGACCAGATGCTCACCTTCTGCGATTTCGCCGGCCAGGTCGATGCCACCAACAATGTCAGCGAGCGGGCGCTCAGGCCCAGTGTCATCCAGCGAAAGGTCACCAACGGATATCGCGCCAAGTGGGCAGCCGACGCCGAAGCCGCGCTGCGCTCAACCGTCGATACTGCCCGCCTCGCCGGAAAACTCCCGTTTCATACCATCCTCGGCGCCATCACCGCCTGACCCCGGCAAGGGGTGGGTAATTACCTCTCTCCACCAAGAGTCAAACAAATAAAGCGTCGCTTCAAGTTAACTACAGGGGTCAATACAATGTATTAACTATATGTCCAAGCAACTAGTCCGGAGCGACAAGTGGAACGAGCGAGTTTATCGATCAGTTTTCCAACTTGACTAACCGTCAAGAGAGGTAGACACTTTCGCCCGCGCGCGAGACGTTAACGATGGTGTTAAATCTATCCTGAACGTCGGCGCGACGCGCGCAATTGCGCGCGCTCCGCTCGGTCGACAACATGCGTGCTAGATATGGATCGGCTTGCCCTGCACCGCCATCGCCGCTTCCTTGAGCGCCTCCGAGTGCGTCGGGTGCGCGTGGCAGGTGTAGGCGATGTCCTCGCTCGTCGCGCCGAATTCCATCGCCAGCGCCGCTTCGGCGATCATCGTTCCGGCGAGGCTGGCGACGATCCACACGCCGAGCACGCGGTCGGTTCTGGCGTCGGCGATCACCTTCACGAAGCCGTCGGTGTCGCGGTTGGTCTTGGCGCGGCTGTTCGCCATCATCGGGAACTTGCCGACCTTGATCGTGCCCTTTTCCTTCGCCTGCTCCTCGGTCAGGCCGACGCCGGCGATCTCGGGCATCGTATAGACCACGCTCGGGATGACGTCGTGGTTCACGATTCCGGTCAGCCCCGCGATATTTTCGGCGACCGCGATCCCTTCGTCCTCGGCCTTGTGCGCGAGCATCGGCCCCGGGATCACGTCGCCGATCGCCCAGATTCCGGGAACCGAGGTCTGGAAGCGCGCGTCGGTCTCGATCTGGCCGCGATCGTTGACCGCGAGCCCCGCCTTGTCGAGCGACAGGCCGTCGGTGTTCGGCCTACGCCCGATCGAGACGAGGACGGCATCGGCCTCGATCGTCGTCGCGCTACCGCCCGCCGCGGATTCGAGCGTCAGCGTCGCCTTTCCGCCCTTGACCTTGAGGCCGGTTACCTTGGTCGAGGTCATCAGCTCGAAGCCCTGTTTCTTGAACAGCTTGGCGCACTCCTTGCGCACCTCGCCGTCGAAGCCGGGGAGGATCTGGTCGAGGAACTCGACCACCGTCACCTTCGCGCCGAGCCGCCGCCAGACGCTGCCGAGCTCGAGCCCGATCACCCCGCCGCCGATCACAACCATGTGCTCCGGCACCTTCGGCAACGCGAGCGCCCCTGTCGAATCCACGACGACCTTCTGGTCGATCTCGACGCCCTTCAAGGGCGTCACCGACGATCCGGTCGCGATCACGATGTTCTTCGCGATCACCGTCTTGCCGTCGACGGTGACGCTGTTCGCGCCCACGAACGCCGCCTGACCCTTCAGCCATTCGACCTTGTTCTTCTTGAACAGAAACGCGATCCCGCCCGTCAACTCCTTGACCGCAAGCGCTTTTTCCGCGTGCATCTGATCCATGTCTAGGCTCGCGCCGTCGATCTTGATCCCAAACTTGGCGAGCGCGCCCGAATGCGCCTCTTCGAACAGCTCGGACGAATGCAGCAGTGCCTTCGAAGGTATGCACCCGACGTTGAGGCAGGTGCCGCCGAGCGTTTCGCGGCTCTCGACGCACGCGGTCTTCAGCCCCAGCTGCGCCGCGCGGATCGCCGCGACATAGCCGCCGGGTCCGGCGCCGATGACAAGGACGTCATAGTCTGTGTCGGCCATCATTCGTCCCTCAAAGATCGATCAGAATACGCGTCGGGTCCTCGATCGCATTTTTCACCGCGACGAGGAACGTCACCGCCTCGCGGCCGTCGATCAAGCGGTGGTCGTAGCTGAGAGCGAGATACATCATCGGGCGAACCACCACCTGTCCGTCGCGAACGACCGCGCGGTCCTCGATACGGTGGAGGCCGAGCACCGCCGACTGCGGGGGATTGATGATCGGGGTGGACATCAGGCTGCCGAACACGCCGCCGTTGCTGATCGTGAACGTGCCGCCCTTCATCTCGTCCATCGTCAGCGTGCCGGCCCTGGCCTTCGCGCCGAACTCGCCGATCGTCCTTTCGATCGCCGCGACCGACAGCGCCTGCGCATCGCGGATCACCGGAACGACGAGGCCGCCGGGCGCGGAGACCGCGACCGAGATGTCGGCATAGTCGCGATAGACGATCTCGTCGCCGTCGATCGACGCGTTGACGTTCGGCACGTCCTTCAACGCCATCACAGCCGCCTTCACGAAAAAGCCCATGAAGCCGAGGCGGACGCCGTGCTTCGTCTCGAACAGCTCCTTGTAGCGCGCGCGCGCGCCCATCACCGCGGTCATGTCGACATCGTTGAAGGTCGTGAGCAGCGCGGCCGTGTTCTGCGCGTCCTTCAATCGCGTCGCGATCGTCTGGCGCAGCCGCGTCATCCGCACACGCTCCTCGCGGCGGTCGCCGGTTGGCGACGGCGCGGGAACGGGCGATGACGGGGGCGTGGGCTTCGCGCCGCTCGACGCGGCAGCGAGCACGTCGTCCTTGGTCAGCCGTCCATCCTTGCCGCTTCCCTTGATCGTCGAGGGGTCGACATGTTTTTCGAGGACGAGGCGGCGCACGGAAGGCGAGAGCGTCTGCGGCAAGGCGTCCGCGTGCGGCTGCTCGCGCGGCGGGGAATCCGCCGTCGGCTGCACGGGGGCTTCGGCCCTGGGTGCGGGCTCGGCGACCTTGGCCGGCGCGCCGTCACCCGCTTCGATCGAGCCGATCGTCGCGCCGACGCTGACGGTGTCGCCGACCTTGACCGACTGCTGCCCCATCACGCCCGCGACGGGCGCGTTGACCTCGACCGAGACCTTGTCGGTCTCGAGGCTCGCCACGGCCTCGTCGGCCTTCACCGCGTCGCCGGGCTTCTTCAGCCATTCGCCAAGCGTCGCTTCGCTGATCGACTCGCCGAGCGTCGGAACCATGACTTCGGTGCTCATGCTTTTCGCTGCCTTCTAATCTCGGCCCGGACATTGTGGCCGAGCGCATCGGCGACGAGCGCGGCCTGTTCCGACTGGTGACGCTTGGCAAGGCCGGTCGCGGGCGAGGCCGCCGCCTTGCGCCCCGCGTAACGCGGCCGTGACGCGTTTGTCTTCGCAGCCGCCAGACACTGCTCGATGAACGGCTCGACGAAGCTCCAGGCGCCGTTGTTTTTCGGTTCCTCCTGCGCCCAGACGACGTCCTTGAGGTTCGGCATCCGCTTCAGCCGCGCCACAAGCGGCTCGCTCGGGAAGGGATAAAGCTGCTCGACCCGGACGATCGCGGTCGTCGTGTCGCCCGCCGCGTCGCGCGCGTCGAACAAATCATAAGCGACCTTGCCGCTGCACAGCACCAGCCGCTCGACATGGGCATCCTGCGGGGCAGAAGGATCGGACAGCAGCCGCCGAAAATGGCTGCCGCCGACGA
>JACDGO010000505.1 GCA_013821585.1 Sphingomonadaceae bacterium | reverse complement strand
CCCGACGGCGGCGGCAGATCGCCGCGCGTCACGGAGGCGATTGCCGCTCCCTGCCCGCGCGCTTCGGGCGGCAGCCGCGCTGGATCGACCGGTCCGACACGCGTCCCGATGCGCTCACCGACGCGCGCGGTCGGCAACGGCCCTGACGAGAGCGCTCCGGTGCGCGCCATCGCCGGCTGCGCCAGTGGGACGGTGAAGCCCGGCGCAGGCGTCGTAGACGCGGTCTCCACGGGCTGCCCCGGCCGTCTGCGCGGCGCGCGTGACAGCGGCTCGACCACCCGCGCCGGCGTGGCGTCCGAGGCGCGCGGGCCGAGGGGTTCGCCCGCGGGGATCAGCGTGTCGCCGACGCTGGCGGTCTGCGTGCCCGCCGGCTTGTACGGATCGCCGAGCGCGACCGCCGCGAAGCTCTGACCCGTCGACGGCATCGTCCCGAAATTGACCGCGTGCGCGCGATCCGCGGCGTTCAGGCTCGCGAGCCGCTTCAGAAACGGCGTCATCGTCCCCGCCATATTGGCCGGCATCACCGCGCGCGCGATCGAGTCGGCGCCGTTCACATCGCCCGTCATCGCCATGACGAACGCGCGCGCACGCCACGCACCCTGATCCTTCTTGCGCAGCAGCGGATCGAGCAGCGTGAGCGCCTGCGCGCGGTCCCCCGAAATGCCGAGCGACAGCGCATAGCGCCGCGTCGCTTCGTCGTCGGGGCCGCGCTTGAGCGCGAGCGCATAGTCCTTCTGCGCCCGCCGGTTGTCGCCGCGCAGGTCGTAGGCGAGGCCGCGGTCGCGCGCGACCAGCTCCTCGGGCGTGCCCAGCGACACCGCCTCACCGAACAGTCTCAATGCGTCGTCGGGGCGCTCCATCATCACCAGCGCGGAGCCGATTCCGGCCTTCGCGCGCCCGTCGCGCGGCGCAATCTCCTCGGCGCGCGCGAAAAAGCCGAGCGCGGCGTTGGGATCGCCGACCTCGAGCGCCGACTGACCCGCGCCGAGCAGCGCCGCATAATCGCGCGGATTGGCCGCGAGCGTGCGCAGATGCATCGACAGCGTGTCGGCCGGATCGCGCACGGTTTGCGCCACGGCGGGCGCGGCGGCGAAAAGCGCGAGCGCCGCCAGATATCCGACTTTAAGAAAAGGCATCGCCGGGGCAGATATGAGCGCTGCCGCCGGGGCGCAAGGCGACGCGCGCCGGGATGGGGCCAGCGCGCGCCTGTTTTCCGTTATTGATTATTCTGCCGGTTGAGGAAGCGCGGAATCTCGAGCGGATCCTTCGTCTCGTCGTCGCGGTCCACCTTGGCCGCGCCGCGCGCGATGTTCGACATGCGCTCGAACAGGGTGCCGCCGCCCGGCTTGGTTTCGGCGACGGCCGGCGCTTCTTCGGCTTCCGCATCGACGGCCGGCTCGGCCGCCAGCCAGCGGCTGCCCGCGCGCGGGGCGTCGTCCTCGGGCGGCACAGGGATGCCGGCGACCTCGCCGTCGATCATCGTGTCGCTGCCGAGCAGCAGTTCGTCATCCTCGCTTGCGGCGGTTTCGGCGACGGGCTCCTCAACTGGCGACGCCTCGTCCTCGGCGACCGGCTCGGGAGGCGCGAGCTGCTCGATCGCCGGCTCGGGCGCGGCCGCCGCGGGTGCGGTGTCCATCTTCTTGAAGCCAGGGAAGGCGAAGACACGCGCCGGTTCGGGCATCGTCGCCACATCGGCCTCGATGCCGGTTGCGACGACCGAAACGCGGATCTTGCCTTCGAGCGAATTGTTGAACGCCGATCCCCAGATGATGTTCGCGTCGGGATCGACCAGCTCCTTGATGTGGCTCGCCGCCTCGTCGACCTCCATCAGGCGCATGTCCTCGCCGCCGACGATCGAGACGATCACGCCCTTCGCGCCCTTCATGCTGACGCCGTCGAGCAGCGGGTTGGCGATCGCCTTTTCGGCGGCCTCGATCGCGCGGTTCTCTCCGCTCGCTTCGCCGGTGCCCATCATCGCCTTGCCCATCTCGCCCATCACCGAACGCACGTCGGCGAAGTCGAGGTTGATCAGGCCGGGCATGACCATCAGGTCGGTGATGCCGCGCACGCCCTGCTGCAGCACCTCGTCGGCCATCTGGAACGCTTCCTTGAACGTCGTCGACGGGTTCGCGATCAGGAAGAGGTTCTGGTTGGGAATGACGATCAGCGTGTCGACGTGCTTCTGCAGCTCGACAATGCCCGCGTCGGCGGCCTTCATCCGCCGCGATCCT
>JACDGO010000504.1 GCA_013821585.1 Sphingomonadaceae bacterium | reverse complement strand
CGATCTCGGCGCGCCGACAATCGCGCCCGCTGGCAGCCGCGACAACGGACGGCCGGTCGGGCTCGCCGCGTTGCTGCTCCGGCCATCGGGATTGTTCCTGATCGCGCTCGTCCTGTTCGGCATCGTGTTGACCGCGAAGCTGTGGCGCGAGGGGCGCTTCGACCCGCTGTTCGCGCCGAAGAGCGCCAAGGTCGAGCCGGGCCGCAAGGGCTGGATGCTCGGGGACAAGCTGCCTCCGCCGCCGATGGACAAATCGGCGGTGAACGACCCGGTCTACGCCGATGCTCCAAAGCCCAAGACTACGGCCGAGCCAGCCGGAGACGGCGAAAGCGCTCAATAATGGGAGCGCAAACGGCCCGGGCGTATCCGCCCGGGCCGCAGCGGACGAAACCGCTTACCAGTAGAAATTGCGGATCACGTCGACGACCACGCCGCGGCGCACATCGACCAGCAACAGGTCGTTATAGTGGCGCACCCAGCGCTGGTAATATGCCGGACGCGCGAGGTGATAGCGCCACGGATCGGCGATCACGTAACGCGGTCCATAATAAGCGACGCCGATGCGGACGCCCGGACGGAACGCATTGTAGCGGAACGACGCATTCCAGTTGCCGCGCCCAAAGAGCGCGCGGTTGGTGTTGCGATAATCGCGCCATTCGTCGCGACGGAAGTCGCGCCGGTCCTCGCGCAGCTCCTGCCGCGCGTCACGCACGTCATGGCGTTCATCGCGCACGTCGCGGCGGTCGCCGTTCATGCGGGCGTCGCGCAGCTCGCGCTGCTCGTGGCGGACATCCTGACGGTCGCGGCGAAGCTCGCCGTTCTGCGCCATCGCCATGCCGGGCAGCGCGCTCGCCGCCATCGCCATGGTCAAAACCAGTTTACGCATAACATTCACTCCTTTGTGTCCCCCGACGCAAACGGCCCTAACGAGCGCGCGGTGAACGGGTTGCGAACAATGGTGTCAGCGAATTGAAAGGCGAGGATTAGAACCAGAAGCGTTCCCGAAACCATTTGGTGACGATGTTCTTGAGGCCCGCCATCACCGGCACGCCTTCATGAATCGCCTGGCCGTTGGGCATGCCTTTCCTGTCCATATTGTTCCATGCGAGCAGCATCCCGGCGCGAGGACTTACGCTGAGCCCGGCCGCGCCGAACACCGTCTCGCCGCCCTCTTGCGGCTCGTCGAGATAGATCATCGCGGTCCAGCTGCGCTGGCCGCCACGCTTCTTCTCGTCGGGCCAATAGGGTTGCTCGGTGTGGAAATAATCGTGATGCGGCTTGAATTGCTGGCCGACCGCGTAGCGCTGGCCCTGAAGCGTCTCGCCCTGGCGCGCCTTCATTCCCATCAGGTCGCAGATGCGGCGGTCGATCGCGTCGACGAACGGATGCCAGCGATCAAGGTTGCAGCTTTCGGACGTGCGGAAATAATCGTCGTCAATCGTCGCGAGAACAGTCGAAGGCTGACGATCGGCGTCGATCATCGCGATCAGGCCGCCGCACTCCTGCGCGGTCAGGAAGTTCTGGCGGACGTAGAGGTCGAGACCGACACCTTCCACCTTTTGCACGCCCGGCGTTCGCGTCAGCCGCGCTGCGGTCGTGCGGCCGATTTCGGCGAGGCGGTCGGTGGTCATGGCCGCCCCTAACAAACAAGGCCCGGAACCGCCAAGCGGCTCCGGGCCTCGCCCAGACTCAATAGAAGAAGTCGTAGATCACATCGACGACATAGCCGGTCTCTTCGTCGACCAGCATCGCGTCGTTGTAATAGCGGATCCAGTGATACGGCGGATAGGCTTCCGGCAGGCGATACTGATAGGGATCGTCGATCCAGTATTCCCGGCCGAAGAATACCGAGTCGAGATAGACGCCGATCCCGAAGCGGCTATAGCCATAGCCATAGCCGTAGGGCGAGCGATAGCGAGGCAGGCTGAACAGACCGCGGTTCGAATAGCGATAACGCTGCCAGTCGTAGCGGCGGTCGTTGCGCCAGTCGCGGTTCCAGCGCCCGCGATCGTCTCCCCTCCAGCCGGCGCCGCCGCTCCAGCGCGGGTCGCGGACGCCGTCGCGATTGCGATCGAAGCGCCGGTCGACCTGACCGTTGCCGTTGCGGTCGAAGCGCGGATCGACGCGACCGTCGTTGTTGCGGTCCCAGACGCGCGGCGCGACCTGCTGCTGGCCGCCGCGATTCCAGTTGCCGCCGCCGTTCCAGCGCCGCCCGGCTTGAGCTTGCGCCTGT
>JACDGO010000503.1 GCA_013821585.1 Sphingomonadaceae bacterium | reverse complement strand
ATCTCGAGCAAGCCCTTGTCTTGTGCGATCAACTCCCACGCGACATGCGCCAATTGGTCGGGGCTCATGCTTGTTCCCCCCAGGTCCAGTTGCGGATTTCGGGCATGTCCTCGCCGTGGCGGTCGATGAACAGCTTATGCTCAACCAGCTTGTCGCGCATCGCCTGCTTGAGATGGTCGCCCCGGCTGCCGGTCTTCGGCAGCTGTTCAATAGCGTCGATCACCAGATTGAACCGGTCGAGTCCATTCTGCACGCGGATATCGAACGGCGTCGTGATCGTGCCTTCCTCGCGGTAACCGTGGACGGAGAGGTTGCGGTTGGCGCGGCGATAGGTGAGCTGGTGGACCAGCCCGGGATAGCCGTGAAAGCCGAAAACCACCGGTCTGTCGCGCGTGAACAGCGAATCGGCCTCGCTCAGTCCATGCGGATGCTCGGCGCAAGGCTGGAGCTTCATCAGGTCGACGACATTGACGACACGGATTCGCAGTTCGGGGAGGGCCGTGCGCAGGATCGAAGTCGCCGCCAGCACCTCCAGCGTCGGCGTATCGCCGCAGCACGCCATCACCAGATCGGGCTCATCGTCGGTGTCATTGCTCGCCCAGTTCCAGATGCCAACGCCCTGCGTGCAATGGACGACCGCCTCGTCGATCGTCAGCCATTGGGGCAGCGCGTGCTTGCCGGCGACGACGACGTTCACATAGTGGCGGCTGCGCAGGCAATGATCGAATACCGACAACAGGCAGTTCGCATCGGGTGGGAGATAGACGCGGACGATGTCGGCCTTCTTGCTCACGACATGGTCAAGGAAGCCCGGGTCTTGATGGGTGAAGCCGTTATGATCCTGCTGCCAGACATGCGAGGCGAGCAGGATGTTGAGCGAGGCGATGTCGCGGCGCCACGGGATTTCCTTGGTCACCTTTAGCCACTTGGCGTGCTGGCTGACCATTGAATCGACGATGCGGATGAACGCCTCGTAACTGTTGAACAGCCCGTGTCGTCCGGTCAGCAGATAGCCTTCGAGCCAGCCCTCGCACTGGTGCTCGCTGAGCATCGAATCGACCACGCGGCCGGCAGGTGCGAGGAATTCGTCATAGGCCTGGGTTGCGGCGTCCCATTGGCGGTTGGTGACGTCGAACACCGCGCCGAGCAGGTTAGATAGGGTCTCGTCCGGGCCGAAGATGCGGAAATTGGTCGGGTTCTGGGTCACCACGTCACGTAAGAACCTGCCTAGGATCGGCGTATCGCCGCTCATGACTGCGCCGGGTGCGGATACAGTCACCGCATGGTCGCGGAAATCGGGCATGCGCAAATTGTGCAACAGCATGCCGCCATTGGCATGCGGGTTGGCACCCATCCGGCGATTGCCTTCGGGCGCGAGCGCGGCCAACTCGGGATTCAACCGCCCGGCGTCATCGAACAATTCCTCTGGGCGATAGCTCTTCATCCAGCTTTCGAGCTGCGCGAGGTGCTCCGGATGCTCGGCGTTCACCAGCAGCGGCACCTGATGCGAGCGGAACGTGCCTTCGACCTGCACACCGTCGACAGCTTGCGGGCCGGTCCAGCCCTTGGGGGAGCGCAGTACGATCATCGGCCAGCGCGGGCGGGTGGTATCACCCGTCGTCCGCGCGTGATGCTGGATCGCGTGGATTTCCGTGATCACATTTTCCATCGTCGCGGCCATCCGTTCGTGCATCGCTTGCGGATCGTCGCCCTCTACGAAATGCGGAATCCAGCCGTTGCCGCGAAAGAATTGCTCGAGTTCGTCATGACCGATCCGCGCGAGGATGGTCGGGTTGCTGATTTTATAGCCGTTTAAGTGCAGGATCGGTAGCACCGCGCCGTCGGTGACGGGATCGAGAAACTTGTTCGATTGCCATGCGGTCGCCAGCGGCCCAGTCTCGGCCTCGCCGTCTCCGACGACACAGGCGACAATCAGCTGCGGGTTGTCGAGTGCCGCGCCGAAGGCGTGGCTCAGTGAATAGCCGAGCTCGCCGCCCTCGTGGATCGATCCGGGCGTCGTCGGAGCGACATGGCTCGAAATCCCGCCGGGAAAGGAAAACTGCGTGAACAGCCGCTTCATCCCTGCTGCGTCCTGCGAGATGTTCGCGAAGAATTGGCTATACGAACCTTCTAGATAGGTGTTTCCAACCAGCGCTGGCCCACCGTGGCCGGGGCCGGCGATATAGATCATGTCCAGATCACGCGCGCAGATGGCGCGGTTGAGATGGACGTA
>JACDGO010000502.1 GCA_013821585.1 Sphingomonadaceae bacterium | reverse complement strand
GCGAAGAGCAGCGCCGCCGCCGCATGCCCCCACAGGCTGACGAGCGCGCTCACCGCGCTCCTTCCGGAAACAGCACGACGCGAAACGTCTGAAGCAGAATGACGAGGTCGAGAAACGGCGTGTAGTTCTTCGCGTAATAGAGGTCATATTCGAGCTTGTGGCGCGCATCGTCGAGGTTGGCGGCGTAGGGATAGTTAATCTGCGCCCAGCCGGTGATCCCCGGCTTCACCATGTGCCGCTCGGCGTAATAGGGGAGCTGCTTTTCGAGGTCGGCGACGAAGCCTGGCCGCTCGGGGCGCGGCCCCACGAAGCTCATCTCGCCCTTCAGCACCGACCAGAGTTGCGGAAGCTCGTCGATACGAAGCTTCCTGATCACGCGCCCGACACGCGTGACGCGCGGATCGTCCTTCGACGCCCAGATCGCCTCGCCCCCGACCTCGGCGTCGTTGCGCATCGAGCGCAGCTTGGGGATCGCGAAATGCTGGCCGTAGAGCCCGACGCGCGTCTGGCGGTAGAACGCGGACCCGCGCGATTCGAACTTCACCGCGAGCGCGGTGAGCAGCACCAACGGCAGGCTCGGGATCAGGATCAGAAGCGATGCGACCACGTCGAAGACGCGCTTGGCGATCGACGAAAGCCTGCGTCCGCTCGAAAAGCCGTCGGAAAAGATCAGCCACGACGGGCTGACGCTGCGCAGGTCGACACGCCCCGTCTCGCGTTCGAGGAAGGTCGAGATTTCGTTGACGTGGACGCCCGCGGTGCGGACGCGCAGCAGGTCGTCGAGCGGCAGCGCGTTCCTCCGCTCCTCGAGCGCGAGCACGACCTCGGTCGCGCGCATCCGCGTCACATATTCGGACAGGCTGTCGATGTGCGGGCGCGGGATCGCGGTCGGGATCTCGCTCGGCACGTCGCCCATGTCGATATGGCCGACGACGGTGAATTTCGCGCCCTTCGCCTCGCCGAGGCGCTTGAGCCGGTTCGCGCGCGCGCCCGCGCCGAGCACCAGCACGCGCCGCTTGAACGCCTCGCTGCCGAGCATCCGCCCGGTCAGCGCGCGCACCAGCACAAGCAGGAAAAAGGCGATGACCATCGCGTAGAGCGAGTTCGATCGCCACAGGGTCTTGCCGGGAATCAGGAAGTAAGTGACCGACAGCGCGATCACGCCGAGGCAGATTGCGACGAGCAGCCGCGCGGCGGCGAACCTCAGCGACTGGAACGCGTCGACGCCATAGACGCCGACCGCGATCATCGACAGTTCCAGCGCGGCGGCGAAGCTGACCACCGGGGTCAGCGGCGCGCCGATCGGCCCGACCGCCATGCCGATCTGGTGTGCGCGTATCACCCAGGCGAGTTCGGCCGCGCCGAGCAGCAGCAGCACGTCGACGAGCGCGAGCAGCAGCACCGCATAGGGCACATAATGTTTGAACAGCCTGAACACGCGCCTGTCCGTCGTCCCTCGCGATTGGCGTGTCGGAAATCCTGACACCCGTTTGCACCAGTGTCGTCGAAATTTACAAAGAATCGCTGAAGGTGGGATAGGAGGGGTCATGACTCGCCTCCTTTCTCTCCTCGTGGCGCTGACGCTTTCCGCTCCCGCCGTCGCCCAAGCGCCGCCTGTGCGCGTGAGTCTCCAGACGAGCGAGGGCGCGATCGTCGTCGAGCTCGACGCCGCGCACGCTCCCGTGACCACCGCCAATTTTCTGCGCTACGTCGACCAGAAGCGCTTCGACGGCGCGGTCTTCTATCGCGCGATGAAGATCGGTGCCGACGGCGGCCTGATCCAGGGCGGGACGAACAACGACCCGAAGCGCGTCCTTCCGCCGGTCGCGCACGAGCCGACGAGCGCGACCGGCCTGCGCCACACCGACGGCACGCTCTCGATGGCGCGCTACGCGCCCGGCACGGCGACCGGCGACTTCTTCATCACCCTCGGCGCGGCGCCCTTCCTCGACGCGAGCGCCGCCGACCCCGGATTCGCCGCCTTCGGCCATGTCGTCGCCGGAATGGATGTGGTGAAGCGCATCCTCGCCGCGCCGGTCTCGGCGACCAGGGGCGAGGGCGTCATGCGCGGCCAGATGATCGAAGCGCCGGTCGCGATCGTCGCGGCGCGCCGCACGCCTTAGGATCTGATGCGAGATAATCGAATCGATGATGGGGTGATTTGATGTTGCGGTGCTGTTTGGCAGCGCGTCATCGAGTTTGTACGCGAAAGGGCTGGACGGGGCCTGGACGGCCTGATTCAGT
>JACDGO010000501.1 GCA_013821585.1 Sphingomonadaceae bacterium | reverse complement strand
CCTAAGGGTAACCCCTGACCTAGGGTTACGGAGGTTAAGGAATCCCTATCGCACCGCTCTTCGTCGCCGCGGCCGCGCTGATCGATCCGGGCGGCCGTGTGCTCGTGCAGCAACGGCCAGCGGACAAGGCGATGCCGGGCTTGTGGGAATTTCCCGGCGGCAAGGTCGAGCGCGGCGAGACGCCCGAGGCGGCGCTGATCCGCGAACTGCGCGAGGAATTGGCGATCGATGTCGCCTCCGCGGCCCTCGCGCCGGCGCTGTTCGCCAGCGAGCCGCTTGAGAAGCGGCATCTGATCCTGCTGCTTTACCTCTGCCGCGCATGGAGCGGTTTTCCCAAACCGCTCCACGCAACCGCGCTGCGCTGGTCGCGGCCGGACGAACTCCGTGCATTGCCGATGCCGCCGGCCGACAAGCCGCTTATCGCGATGCTCGAGGCGCTGGTTTAGCAAGCGCCGCCGCGAGCGAGGCCGTCGCGCTTCCGCGGCGCGCCGGCTTGGGCTGCGAGGCGTCGGGCGCCCAGCCGGTGAGGACGACCAGACCGATCGTCTCCTTCGGCTGTCCGCCGAACGCCTCCGCCGCGCGCGCGAGCCAGCCGCGGTTGACGCTTCGCCGATCACGCAGAACGTTCGTCGCGGCGGCGTCGCGCAGATCGCCAATAAGGCGGCCGAAGCTCGAATAGGCGATCGTCAGCGTTTCGAGGTCGGCGACGGGCAGCGCGAAACCGGCGCGGACGAGGAGATCGCCCGCCGCGCGCACGTCGATCTGCGGATGAAAACGCGCGACGGGGGAGTCGCCGTCGGCGGTCGCGACCGCGCGGCGCAACGCGGGCAGGCTCGGCGCACCGAAGAAGCAGGCCAGGAAGAGACCGTCGGAGCGCAACGCCCTGCGGCACTGGACGAGAACGCCCGGCAGGTCGGCGACCGTATCGAGACAGTTCGCCGAGACAACCAGATCATAGGCGGCGTCACCGGCCGCGATCCGGTCTTCCTCGGCCCGTCTCGCCCCGGCGCGCAATGCGCGGCGCGGGGCAGCCTCGCGCACATAGGCACGGCATCCGCGCGATTCGAGCATCGCGATCAACGCGGGCTCGGCGCCGATGACGAGCGCGCTGGCGAATTCTCGCTGCACGCCGTCGAGCCGTTCGACCAGAATCTCTACCATTCGTCCGGCCAGGAAGCTGTTCGCACCTACACTGCGATCGCGCTGCATGTGACGTGCGTTTCGGTCGAAAATTTCCGGCGGCTGCATCGCCTGCTTGTGCCCGGCCGCGTCGCGTCGGACAACGCCCCCGCGATGCTTGCGCACTTTCGCCCGGTTCTCGACTTCATGCTGCCGCCGCGCTGCCCGGGCTGCGGCGCGATCGTCGAGGCCGACCATCGCTTCTTCGCGAAATGCTGGGACGGACTGGTCTTTCTGACCGGCGGTGGCTGCGCACTTTGCGGCGCGCCGGTTCCCACGGCCGAACTCATCTGCGGTCCATGCCTGCTGCGCCCGCCGCGTCACGACGGCGTTATCGCGGCGGTCGCCTATGGCGAGGTCGCGCGCAGCGTCGTGCTGCGGCTCAAATATGCGCGGCGGCCGGGCCTCGCGCGAACGATCGCCGGTGTTCTACGCCATCGCGCACCGCTCGATCCGGCGGCGACCCTGGTGCCGGTGCCGTTGCACCGCTGGCGGTTGCGGTCGCGCGGTTTCAACCAGTCGCTGGCGATCGCGCGGGCACTGGCGCGCGGATCGGGTCTCGCATGCGATCCGGCGCTGATCGCGCGCCGCCGCGCGACGCCGTCGCTGCGCGGACTCGATCCGGCGACGCGGCGCAAGACAGTGCAGGGCGCGTTTCGCGTTCGCGGCAACCTCGCAGGCGGCCATATCTACCTGGTCGACGACGTCTATACGACCGGCGCGACCGCCAATGCCTGCGCCGCGGCGCTCAAGCGCGCGGGAGCCGAACGCGTCACCACTCTATGCTGGGCGCGCGTCACCAGGCACGATTGACAAGCGCGCGCCGCACCCACACTTCAAAGCGTGAAGGAGCCAAGCCCACGTGCCGCGCATCGAGATCTACACCAAATTCCTTTGCCCCTATTGCGCGCGCGCCACGTCGCTTTTGAAGAGCAAGGGTGTTGCGTTCGAGGAGCACGACATCACGATGGGCGGCCCGAAGCGCGTCGAGATGATCGAGCGTGCAGGCGGCCGGACGACCGTGCCGCAAATCTTCATCGGCGACCGGCACGTCGGCGGGTCGGAC
>JACDGO010000500.1 GCA_013821585.1 Sphingomonadaceae bacterium | reverse complement strand
GCGATGAAGAGGACATCGCGCTCGTCCAGGCGATCGAACGGGCGCTCACCGAAACGCAGATGAGCATCGACCGTTTCCTCTTCGACTGGGCGGGTGGCGAACCACGTGGAGGCGGCTATGCCGAAGAAGCCTTCGCGCCCTACCGTGCAGTCGTCGCGCCCTATGCTTCGGCGCTCGACCTGAACGACCCCTATTGGGCCGATCCCGAACCCTGCTCGATGCTGATCGAGGAGGTCGAGGCGCTCTGGAAACCGATCGCCGACGCCGATGACTGGGCGCCGGTTGAGGCAAAAATTGCCTCGGTCCGGCGCATGGGCGCCGCGCTGGCAAATCGCGTTTCGCCCGCTAAAGAGGGCTTTGCATGAGCGCCGAGATCGTTTCGACCGAACCCGCGACCGGCGCGGTGCTCTGGCGCGGACCCGTCAGCGATGTCGATACGGAAGTCGCGCTCGCGCGCGACGCCTGGGCCGAATGGGCGTCGCGCCCGCTCGCGGTCCGCACCGAGTTGCTGCGCCGCTTCGCCAATGTCGTACGCGGGAAGAGCGACGCCCTCGCGGACCTGATCGCGCGCGAGACCGGCAAGCCCTTTTGGGAAGCGCGCGCCGAGGTCGAATCGGTGATCGCCAAGGTCGAGATTTCGATCGACGCCTATAACGAGCGCACCGCGCAGCGCCGCCTCGACGGCGCGATGAACCAGCGCCAGGCGCTGCGCCACAAGCCGCACGGCGTCCTCGCGGTGCTCGGCCCGTATAACTTCCCCGCGCACCTTCCCAACGGCCATATCGTCCCCGCGCTGCTCGCGGGCAACGCGGTGGTATTCAAGCCTTCGGAAAAAACACCCGCCAGCGGCAAGATGCTTGTCGAGTGCTTCCACGCCGCGGGCCTTCCGACCGGCCTCGTCCGCGTCGTGATCGGCGGTCCGGCGGAAGGAAAGGCGCTCGCCGCTCACCCCGGCATCGATGGACTGCTGTTCACCGGATCGGCGCGCACCGGCATCGCGCTCAACCGCCAGTTCGCCGAAACGCCCGACAAGATGCTCGCGCTCGAGATGGGCGGCAACAATCCGGTCATCGTCTGGGATGCGCCCGATCTCTATTCGGCCGCCGTTCTCGTCGTGCAATCGGCGTTTCTGTCGGCGGGGCAGCGCTGCACCGCGGCCCGCCGCCTGATCGTGCGCGACGGCAGACACGAGGAGCTGCTCGACCAGATCCGCCGCATCGTCGACCGGCTGATCGTCGGCGAGCCGCACGCGTCCCCGGCGCCCTTCATGGGTCCGGTCATCGACAACGAAGCCGCCGACGGACTTCAGGAAAGTTTTCTTTCGCTGATGATCAAGGGCGGCCGCCCGATCCTGCGCATGGAGCGCCCGATCGAGGGTCGTCCGTTCCTCACGCCCGCGATGATCGATGTGACCGACATCGAGGACAGGCCGGACATCGAGCTGTTCGGCCCGATGCTCCAGGTGATCCGCGTCCCCGATTTCGACGCCGCGCTCGCCGAGGCGAACAACACGCGCTACGGCCTGTCGGCGTCGCTGATCGGCGGAAGCCCCGAACTCTACGACCAGTTTTGGGCGAATGCGCGCGCGGGCATCGTCAACTGGAACAAGCCGACCAACGGCGCGTCGTCGTCGGCGCCGTTCGGCGGCATCGGCCTGTCGGGCAACCACCGGCCAAGCGCCTGGTACGCCGCCGACTATTGCGCCTATCCGGTCGTCTCGACCGAAGAAGAGAATGCGCGCGCGTCGATCGGGATCGGGCTACGCGAAGGATAGCACGCGCGGAAGCGGTTGACCCGCTCCCAATTCTCGGCTCGCTTGCCCGCATGACTTCTAAACGCCGCCTTCAACGCGTCGAGCTCGGCGGATTTCCGGCGTTCAAGCTCGGCACCCCGTCTCCGTTCGCCGATCTCTATTATTCGGTTATGGAGATGAGCTGGACGACGTTCATCGCGCTCGCTTCGGCGCTTTTCGTCGCCATCAACCTCGTCTTCGGGGCGATCTATGCCGCCCTGCCCGGCGCCATCGCCAATGCTGCTCCGGGTTCGCTGCTCGACGGATTCTATTTCTCGGTCGATACGCTCGGCACCGTCGGCTACGGGAGCATGTATCCCGCGACGCATGCCGGACACGCGATCGCCTCGCTCGAAATCCTCATCGGCCTGTTCTTTTCCGCGACGATGACGGGCCTGATCTTCGCCCGCTTCGCGCGGCCGCGGACGAGCCTGGAATTCAGCAACGTCGCCGTGG
>JACDGO010000499.1 GCA_013821585.1 Sphingomonadaceae bacterium | reverse complement strand
GATCATGCCGCGGCCGCATTTCGAATCGCAGCTCGATGTGATGGAGCTGGTTACGCCGGAAGCAGCGCCAGAGGGGAGCTAGGCGCTTGCCCGGTCGATGAGTCCGACCTGCTCGGCGGTCAGGTTCAAGCTCATCGACGCGATCAGTTCGCTCAATTGGTCGAGGTTGGTTGCGCTGGCAAGCGTGGCCACAATCCCCGGCTGGGCGTTGGTCCACGCCAGCGTGACCGCTGCGAGCGGGGCGCCGGTATCTATGCTGACCTGGTCGAGCGCGGCGAGCACTTTCGGTCCCTTGCCCTCCAGATAACCGGCCACGCGATCCCCGCGCGCACTTTTGTTGAGGTCCGCGGAGGTGCGGTACTTGCCAGACAGAAATCCGTTGGCGAGCCCGTAGAACGGAATGATCCCGAGCCCGTTGGCGATAGCGGCACCCCGCAGCGGGCCGTCGAGCTTGTCGCGTTCGACCAGGTTGTACCAGGTCTGAAGCGCGCACGGACGGGTCAGCCCTGATCGGTCGGCGACGCGCATCGCTTCGGTCAGCCGCTCGGGTCCGTATTGCGACAGGCCGATTGCGCCGATCTTCCCCGCCTTCACCAGTGCGTCCATTGCGCCGAGGCTGTCGGCGAGCGGGACGGTGGGATCATCCTTGTGGTGGTAGTAGAGGTCGATCTTCTCGACCCCGAGCCGCCGCAGCGAGGCGTCGCACGCGTGCGCGATCACCTCTGGCCCAAGTCCCGCCGCATAGTCCTTGTCGACGATCTTGGCGCCAAGCAGGCCGACCTTCGACGCGATCACGACCTTCGAGCGCTTGGCTGGGTCGCGCTTGAGCCAGCGCCCGATTACCGTTTCGCTTTCGCCGCCGCGGTGCCCCGGCACCCACGCCGAATAGACGTCGGCGGTGTCGATCATCCGCCCGCCGCCCGCGACGAACGCGTCGAGAATGGCGAAGCTCGTCGCGCGGTCGGCGGTCCAGCCGAACACGTTGCCGCCGAGGCACAGGCGGATTCCGCCGATCACCGGACTGGTCATGCTTCTCGCTCCCTGATGGCTTCGACGACGCGCTTGACCTCCTGGCTGCGGCCGCGCGGCAGGATGAGGACGCTGTCGCCGCTGGCCACGACGATCAGGTTGCTGACGCCGACGGCGGCGATGCGGATGCCGTCGCTCCTGAGCAGGCAATTGTCGGTATCGAGCGCGATCACGTCGCCCCCATGGCAATTGCCTTGCGCGTCGACATTCAGCGCGTGGAGCGCGTCCCACGAGCCGACGTCGGACCAGCCCATCGCGACCGGCACAACGGCGACGCGATCCGCCTTTTCCATCACCGCATAGTCGATCGAGTCCGACGGCGAGGCAGCGAAGGCCTCGGCATCGGGAAGGATGCGCGCGCCTTCGCGAACCGCCGCGTCCATCGCCGCGCGCGCGGCGTCGAGCATCGCGGGCGCGTGCTGCCCCAGCGCACGCAGATAGGCGTCGGCGCGGAACAGGAAGATGCCGCCGTTCCAGACATGGTCGCCGCTCGCCAGCATCGCCTCCGCCGTCGCGGCGTCGGGCTTTTCGGCGAAGCGGGCGACGCGGTGCGCGCCGGGCGCGATCTCCTCGCCGACCTGGATATAGCCGTAGCCGGTCTCGGGCGCGTCGGGCGCGATGCCGAAGGTCGCAAGCCAGCCGCGCTCGACCAGCGGCAGCGCGACGTCGACCGCGGCCATGAAAGCCGCCGGATCGGCGATGACATGGTCGCTCGGCATGACGAGCATCGGGGCGTCAGCGGGAGCCGCAAGCGCGGCAAGCGCGATCGCCGGCGCGGTGTTCTTCGCGAGCGGCTCGAGCAGCAAGGTCGCCGCGCGCCCGTCGAGCTGCGTCTCGATCAGGCCAGCGTGCCGCGCGCCCGCGACGACGATCGGCGCGGCGAAGCGCTCCGGATCGGAAGCGCGCTCGAGCGTGAGCTGGAACATCGTCGCTTCGGCGGTGAGCGGCAGGAACTGCTTGGGGCGATCGGTGCGCGACATCGGCCACAAGCGCGTCCCCGAGCCGCCGGACAGGATCACGGGAACGATGCGGGGGACGTCGGTCATGCGGCCTCGTAGCAGAATTTACCCGCCGCAATAGGCGATGAAGGCGCGGAAAGGTTCCCTAAGGAACTGACGCGGAGCAACCGCTTCATTTGGTGGGTGATTGTGGGGAGATGGTGTAGTTCCACTCACTGTGGAAGTCATCGCAGGCCAGGTTGATGGCGGCCATTTCGGCGTCGG
>JACDGO010000498.1 GCA_013821585.1 Sphingomonadaceae bacterium | reverse complement strand
CCACGGCGTTGCAGCAGCTAAACGCCATCATCCTTCCGAAAAGCGCCTCGGCCTGGAACACGTCGGGATCAGTCGTCTTCGCCCGCGAAGATTTGCGGCGCAATTTCAACCCCGACAAGGGCGACTCCCGCCGAGTGAACACGAGCGCGCCGCCCGCGACCGACAAGGGCGACTCGCGACGGGTCACGGACTTCATGTCCGTCGTTCTGCGCACGCTCGGCCTCGCCAAGTAATATGAAAAAACGCCTAACGATTGCGCTACTCGCGCTCATCACTTGTCACTCGTCCTTCGCGCTCACGCCGACTCCGACCCCGACGCCCACACCTTCAGCAACACCCTCAGCCACGCCGGCGCCGTCGCCGCAAGCGATCGGGCAAAACTTCACCGTCTCCTGGACCGACGCCAACCCGGCCTCGGCCAAGGTCGCCGGGTATCACCTGAAATACGGCACCGCCTCGGGCAATTACACCACCACGGTGGACGTCAAAGTCCCGACGCTCTCGAAGGATTTTAGCGCCTTTGCCGTCGGCACTTATTATTTCGCCCTCACGGCCTATAACACCGCTGGGGTGGAGAGCGCACCGAGCGGCGAAGTCGTCGCGCAGGTGCTCTCGACGCCGATGGCGCCCGGCACGCCCACGATCACTTCGGCGGCGCCCTCCGGGCTGGTCAATATCAGCACCCGCGCACAGGTGAGCGGGGGCGACAACGCCATGATCGCCGGCTTCATTTTGAACAACCCGGAGCGAGTGGCGGTGCGCGCGCTCGGGCCGTCCCTGGGCGGGGGGCTGGGCGCGCTCTCGCAAGCGAGCGTCGAGCTGCACGACCAGGCTGGCGCGGTCCTCGATGCCAATAACGGCTGGCGCAGCGGGCCGGACGCGGCCGAGCTCAGCACGCAAAAGCTGGCCCCGGCTTCCGACAAGGAATCGGCGCTGATCGCTTCGCTCTCGCCCGGCAATTACACCGCGATCGTGCGCGGCGGCACGGACGAGCCGGGCGTCGGTTTGGTGGAGGTCTACGCGCTGAAATGACCGCGCCAAAGAAGCAGCACAACAAGCAGCACGACGCGCGGGCGGCTTCGTTCCGGCGCATCGCCAAGGCGGTGCGCAAGGAGGCGAAGGACTCCATCTTCTTCACTAACCATCGGCTTGCCCAGATCTTCGACGCGGAGGCCACGCTGCTCCGTTCGATGCGATGATGCTCGTGGCCGGCCAAAAGATTCGTTTCAAGGGACTCAACGGGGTGGACCGCGCCAAAGCGCTTGCACGGGAATTGCAAGGGTCGTGCATCCGCGAGGGGAACTTCGTGGAAATGACGGCTGATACCGAGCTGGCAGTTGTGCCCGAGTTCGGAAGTTCGCGATCCGGCAACGGGCTGACAGCCCCCGGCTTCCCTTTTCGCGTGGTCGACTTTCGATGAAGGAAAACTTCAAAGCGGCCCTCGATTTCGTCATGGCGCACGAGTGCGTTTTCGCGACCGGGCATGAGGGCGATTTCTCGCGCGTCATGACCGAGGATGTCTCGGGCGATCACGGCGGCCTGACCAAGTTCGGGATCGACCAGCGCTCGCATCCCGACATCAACATTCGCGCGCTCGATTATCTGGGCGCGGCCCGCATTTACCGCGACGGCGAGTGGACCAAATGCCGGTGCGACGAGTTGCCCGAGGGCTTCGACGTCGCGGTCTTTGATACGGCGGTCAATTGCGGGGTGGGCACAGCGGCGCTCATGCTGCAGCGCGCCCTGAACGACGAGGGAGCGGAGCCGCCCTTGCAGGAGGATGGCTTTATCGGGCCGAAGACGATCGCGGCGGCGGCGCGCAATCGCGGGGCGCTCATGCATTATCTGGCGTTGCGCGACAGCCATTACGGGGACCTGGTCGCCGAGAACATCGACCTGCGAAAATTTATGCGCGGCTGGCTCAACCGGCTGGGCGATCTCACCGCGGCGTTGACCACGAACGGAGACATGGAGGCGATCGTTTGATGTTGGAAGGCGACGAGTGGAAATACGCGAGGGAGCCAAAGGCTGTCGCGGGGAATCGTGCGCAGCGGCAAAGCCGTGCCAACGCCGATTACGCGACGGGACTCATCAGTCGCGAGGCGTGGAATCGCATTAGCGATGAGCTGAGCGAACCGGCTCCAGCAATTGTGATGGGGGAGGCGGTCGTTTGATCGCCTCGGGCTTTGAAAATGTTGATGCCTCGCTTCTCCGAGACGTCTTCATCATTCTGGCGGCGAGCGTCGGGCGCGCC
>JACDGO010000038.1 GCA_013821585.1 Sphingomonadaceae bacterium | reverse complement strand
CCTTGAAGGCGGCGGAATCGGCCTGATCGAGGTTGCCGACGACGGCTATGGCATGGGGCGCGAAGACATCGCCCTGGCGCTCGATCGCCACGCCACGTCGAAAATGCCGGGCGATGTGATCGAAGCAGTCGTGACGATGGGCTTTCGCGGCGAGGCGTTGCCGTCGATCGCCAGCGTCGCGCGCGTGACGATCGAGAGCCGGACGGCGGATGGCGAAGGCTGGACGCGGACGATCGACAACGGCGCGCTGTCCGGCGAAGGGCCGGCGGCGTTGCCGCCCGGCACACGTCTCCGCGTGGAGGCGCTGTTCGAAAATGTGCCCGCGCGGCGCAAGTTCCTGCGCTCGGAGCGCTCCGAATATGCCGCGTGCCTCGACGTCGTGAAGCGCCTCGCGATGGCGCGGCCGGACATCGGCTTTTCGGTCGAGCACGACGGCCGCCGCGTGCTCGGCGTGCAAGCCGAGGATCAGGCGAGCCGCGTCGCTGCGCTGACCGACCGCATGCTGAGCGAGAACAGCGTCGCGGTCGACTATGCGCGCGAGGGGCTGACGCTCGGCGGCGTCGCCGGGTTACCCACCTTCAACCGCGGCGTCGCCGATCATCAATATCTGTTCGTCAACCGCCGGCCGGTAAAGGACCGCGTACTGATAGGCGCGGTGCGCGGCGCTTACGCCGATCTGCTCGCGCGCGATCGCTACGCGGTCGTCGCGCTGTTTCTGGACGTTCCCGCCGATCAGGTCGACGTCAACGTTCACCCTGCGAAGACTGAGGTTCGCTTCCGCGACCCCGGCATGGTGCGCGGCCTGATCGTTGGCGGCTTGCGCCGCGCGCTCGACGATGCCGGCCATCGCAGCCAGCAGCGGCCCTCTGCGGCGGCGCTCGGCGCATGGACGAGCGAGCCGCTCGCGCCGCCCGCGCAATCGTCGGTCTGGGATCGCCGCACCAGCTTCGCCCCGCCGCCGATGGCGCGCGCCGAAGCCGCCATTGAGCCGCCGCCCGAAGTTGTCTCCCACCCTCTGGGCGTCGCGCGCGGCCAGGTCGCCGCGACCTATATCGTCGCCGAAGCCGAGGACGGCCTCGTCATCGTCGATCAGCACGCGGCGCATGAGCGTCTCGTCCTCGAGCGCATGCGCGCGAGCGCCTTGAACGGCGGCGTCGCGATGCAGCCTTTGCTCCTCCCCGAAGTCATCGAGCTCAACGAGCCGGCGTGCGACCGGCTCGAGGCGCGGGGCTCCGAGTTGCGCGAATTCGGCCTCGACCTCGAACGCTTCGGCCCTTCGGCGATGCTCGTGCGCGGCGTCCCGGCGATGCTCGGGGGCGGCGACGTGCGCGGCCTCGTCGCCGATCTCGCCGATGAGATCGCCGCTTACGGCGAAGCGCTGAGCCTCAGGGAGCGGATCGACGCGGTCGCGGGCACGATGGCGTGCCACGGCTCGGTCCGGGCGGGGCGCATATTGTCGGTCGTCGAAATGAACGCGCTGCTCCGCGAGATGGAGGTGACTCCGCATTCGGGTCAGTGCAATCACGGGCGGCCGACGTGGATAAAGCTGGCGCACGGGGATATCGAAAAACTGTTCGGAAGGCGATGATGCTGAAGATTGCGACGACGATGTTGATACTGGCTTCCGCCCAAGCGCAGGGAGCGGCGCCTTGCCCCTTGCCCGCCGCATGGTCCGGCTGGGCGAAGCCAACATCCCACTTCGCCGCGAAGTCGCCAGACATGCGTTTCGCGCTCAAACCGGGCGAGGCGGTCAGACTGACGCTCGCGCTGGCGAAGGCGGTCAAGCTCGCGTTGAAGCCTGCGCGCGAACCGAAGGCGGGCAGTTTCGAGGGGCTGGCCGCGATCGACGTTTCGCGCGCGGGCAAGCTTAGCGTCGCATTGTCGAGTGCGACCTATGTCGACCTGATCCGTGACGGCAAGGCTCTGAAGTCGGCGGGACACGAACGGCTGGCCGACTGCACCGGCATCCACAAGACGGTCACGTTCGACGTGACGCCGGGCCGCTATATCATTCAGCTCATCGGCGCGCCGGAGCGGACCGTCGAGATGATGACGGCGGGCTGAGCGTCAGGCGTTGTGAAGCGCCGCCGCCTCGGTGAGGGCTTCCTCGCGCGGCGCCATCGCCTCCCACGGAAAGACGAACCAGCGCGCGTCGCTCTCCCGGTCGATCGTCTCGGCGCGATAATCGACGGTCTCGCATGAGCGGATATTGTCGATGAGGACGGCAATACGCAGGTTCACGGCCTTTCCGCCCGCGTCAGCGATCGCGGTGCGGAGATAGGCGAGGGTACGCCCCGAATCGTTGATGTCGTCGACGATCAGAATGCGCTTGCCCGCGGCGGTCTTCTTGGCGAGGCGCCTGAGCAGCACGTCGCCGAAGGTCTTCACCTTGCTCGAATGGTCGACCGAAAGCAGCGTCACGCCGGTCGCGTGGCTGAGGAAGACCGCGGGGACGAGGCCGCCGCGGCCGATCCCGGCGATGAAGTCGGGCCGCCAGCCGTCAGAGTCGAGCTGCTCTGCGAGGCTCTTTACACCCTCGACGAAGCGCTCGTGCACGACATAGGCGAGCTCGGTCACGGGCAGGCGTTGACGGCTGCTATGTGCCGCGCCTTGTCGGCTTCGCACAGGAACGATCCGGCGAAGCTGTTGCGCGCGAGCGTCCGCAATTGCTCGCGCATGACGAGCGGCGCGATCGCGTGAAAGTTATCGTTCACATAGCCGCCGAAATAGGCTGGGTCGTCCGAGTTGATCGTCGCCTTCAGTCCGAGGTCGAGCATCCGGCGGATCGGATGCTTTGCCACGTCATCGACAACACACAGCTTGAGGTTCGACAGCGGACATACCGTTAGCGTCATCTCCTCCTCGACCAGGCGTTCGACCAGCGCCGGGTCTTCGAGCGAGCGGTTGCCATGATCGAGCCGGTCGATGTGCAACAGATCGAGCGCCTCGCGGACGTATTCCGGCGGCCCTTCCTCGCCCGCGTGCGCGACGCGCTTCAGCCCCAGCGCCGCCGCGGCGTCGAACACGCGCGCGAACTTCGACGGCGGGTGGCCCAGCTCGCTCGAATCGAGCCCGACGGCGGCGATCCGTTCGATCCACGGCTCGGCCTCGCGCAAGGTCGCGAACGCGGCTCCCTCGTCGAGGTGGCGCAGAAAGCACAGGATCAGTCTGGACGTGACGCCGTGCGTTGCTTCGGCTTGGGCCATGCCCGTAAGCAGCCCTTCGGCCATCACGCCGAACGGAATTCCCCGATCGGTGTGTGTCTGCGGATCGAAGAAAATCTCCGCGTGCCGCACATTGTCGGCCGCCGCGCGGTCGAAATAGGCGAGCGCGAGATCGCGGAAATCTTCTTCCGTTCGCAGCACGTCCGCGCCGCGATAATAGATGTCGAGAAAGTCCTGCAGATTGGAGAATTCGTAAGCCGCGCGCACTTGCTCGACCGACCCGAACGGAATCGTGATCCGATTGCGCTCCGCGAGCGCGAACATCAACTCGGGCTCTAGACTGCCCTCGATATGCAGATGCAGCTCGGCCTTGGGCAGCGCGGCGATGAAGGCGTCGTCGGTCATGCTAAGGCGTTAGCAGCCCCCATCACCGCGCGCACGCTCGCGGTCGCGATATCCGCGTCGATGCCTACGCCGAACACGGTCGCACCGTCTGCTGTCCGGCATTCGATATAGGCAGCCGCCTGCGCGTCGCTGCCCTGACTCATCGCGTGCTCGTTGTAGTCGACGACCTCCAGTTCGACGCCGAATCCGTCGCGGAGCGCAGCGACGATCGACGAGATCAGGCCGTTGCCGCGCCCGCTCACCGATTGCGCGCGGCCGTCGACCGCGACCTTGCCCACGAAGATGCGGTCGCCGTTCGCCGAGCGGGTTTCCTCATAGTCGATCAGCGCGAAGCGCCCGCCATCGAGCCGGTAGGCGCGGCGGAACTCGTCCCAGATGTCGGCCGCGTGCAGTTCGCGGCTGCTTTCGTCGGCGAGACGCTGGACGTGGCGGCTGAAGTCCGCCTGCATGCGCTTGGGAAGCTTCAGCCCCCGGTCCTGTTCGAGCACCCAGGCGACGCCGCCCTTGCCCGACTGCGAGTTGACGCGAATCACCGCCTCGTAGCTGCGGCCGAGATCGGCGGGATCGATCGGGAGGTAGGGCACGTCCCACATTTCGTCGTTGCGCTGCGACTGCGCCGCGAAGCCCTTCCTGATTGCGTCCTGATGCGAGCCGGAAAAGGCGGTGAACACCAGCTCGCCCGCATAGGGCTGGCGCGGGTGAGTTTTGATGCCTGTGCAATATTCGACCGTGCCGATCACCTCGTCGATGTCGGAGAAGTCGAGCCCCGGATTGATCCCATGCGTGTAGAGGTTGAGCGCCAGCGTCACGAGATCGACATTGCCCGTACGCTCGCCGTTGCCGAGCAGGCAGCCCTCGACGCGGTCGGCACCTGCCATCAGGCCAAGCTCCGCCGCCGCGACGCCGGTACCCCGGTCGTTGTGTGGATGGAGGCTGATGACGACCGAATCCCGGTTACGAATGTGGCGGCAAAACCATTCGATCTGGTCGGCGTAGATGTTGGGCGTCGCCGCTTCGACCGTCGCGGGCAGGTTGAGGATTAGCGGCTTATCGGGCGTCGGCCTTAGTATGTCCATCACGCCCTCGCAGACCTCGAGGCTGAAATCGAGTTCGGCGGTCGAGAAGGTTTCGGGGCTATATTCGAACCGCCAGTCGGTCCCGGGCCGCTTCGCCGCCTCGTCGCGCAGAACCTTCGCGCCTTCCACCGCGATTTGCCTGATCTCGGCGCGGTTCATCTGGAACACGATCCGCCGCCACGCGGGGCTGACGGCATTGTAGAGATGAACGATCGCCGTTCGTGCGCCTTGGAGCGAGCGGAAGCTCGTCTCGATCAGGTCGCGGCGCGACTGGGTGAGCACCTGGACCGTCACGTCGCCGGGGATCGTCCCGCCCTTCACCAGTCCGCTGATGAAGTCGAATTCGGTCGCCCCCGCGCTCGGAAAGCCGACCTCGATCTCCTTGACGCCCAGCCGCACGAGCATGTCGAAGAAGCGCTGCTTCTTCTCGCTGTCCATCGGGTCGATCAGCGCCTGGTTGCCGTCGCGCATGTCGGTCGAAAGCCAGCGCGGCGGCTTGGCGATCGTCCGCGACGGCCATTTCCGATCGGGCAGGTCGATTTGCGGGAAGGAACGATATTTGACGGACGGGTCGCGCAACATTTTGGGTCTCGCTTGGCTTCGAGGGGATCGGTCCCTTAGGCGGCGAGGGTGCGCGGAAGCGCACGCGGGAAAGCTCGCGCCTAAGGGCGCGTAAGTCGAAGCAGCGAAAGACGCGGCGCGCTGACCATCATGGGCGAGACGTAGTGCGGCCGGCAGCCGGCTGTCCAGTCTTTTGCCCGTCGAACAGCCGGTCGAATGGGCTTTTCGGCAGAAACCAGAACAGCGCGACGATCGCGACGCAAGTGATTCCGAGCCAGGGCGAGATGAAGGTCAGCGGGATTCCGGCGATGTAGAGCGCGGTCCCGAACGCGCCCTTGCGCATCGTCGCGCGGTGATAGGCGCGCGCTTCGACGCTCTTCCGGCCAGTCGCGCCGATCGT
This sequence comes from Sphingomonadaceae bacterium, assembly GCA_013821585.1. Classification (GTDB taxonomy): domain Bacteria; phylum Pseudomonadota; class Alphaproteobacteria; order Sphingomonadales; family Sphingomonadaceae; genus Sphingomonas_O. The sequence goes on along the minus strand of JACDGO010000038.1, from coordinate 5,229 downwards.
CGCCTGCAGCCAGGTGTAGGCGAACGCGGGCAGCAGCATCGTCCCAAGATAGAGCAACGTCGCGTCGCGGTTGAAATGATGCTCGCCGAGATACGATGTCGAGAACGGGACGAGCGACAGCGCGAACAGAAGCAGGATGTTCGACCAGATGAGCCCGTTCGAAACATGCGTCGCGTGGGCGAACAGCCGGTGGTGGTTGACCCAATAGATCGCGACAAAGGCGTAGCTGAGCACATAGGCGATGAAGACCGGCCACAGCGTCCACAGCTTGTCCATCCCTCCCGACACCGGCGGATGAAGCTCGAGCACCATGATCGTGATGATGATCGCGACCACGCCGTCCGAAAATGCCTCGATCCGCCCGACGCCGCGCGGGCCTTCGGCGCCTGCGTCGGCGGTGTCCGTCACTCGGCCTGGAACGCAGCGTTGATGACGAGGTCGACGCGATCGGAGACCAGCGGCACGCCGTAGCTGATGCCAAACGCGCTGCGGCGGATGCTCGTCGTCGCGGAAAAGCCGATGTTGAGCTTGGGCGGCCCCATCACCATCGCCCCCGCGCCGACGAAGCGCGCGTTGAGCACCACGGGCCGCGTGACCCCCTTCAGCGTCAAATTGCCGGCGATCACTGCCGTCATCCCCTTCACGGTCACGCGTGTCGAGACGAATCGCCCTTCGGGAAAACGCGCAGCGTCGAAGAACTCGGGCTTTTGCAGATGCTCGTCGAGCGTGGTGACGGTGGTGCGCACCTGGTTGATCGGAAACGAAATCTCGACCCGATCGCGCGCGGGGTTGCGCGGGTCGAGCGTCAGGCTCCCCGTCGGCTTGGTGAACTGCCCGCTATACTCGCTGAAGCCCAGGTGATTGACCTTGAACAGCACCTGCGTGTGGTCGCCGTCGACCTTGTAGTTGCCGGCCTTGACGCGCGCGGCGATCGGCGCGCCCGGCGGCGTCTTCGGCAATGCCGGCTCCTGCGCGGCGGCGGGAATGGCGAGGGCGAGGGCGGCGAGGAACAGGGCAGGGCGCATGGCGGAACTCCTTGGGAATTCCTGCCAGTCTATCCCCTCCGTCATCCCGGCGAAAGCCGGGATCCATCCATCCGCCAGGCATTGTGTTCACAGAGAGGTGGACCCCGGCCTTCGCCGGGGTGACGGACTGTTGGGGAAAGCCTGCCCCGGCGCAGGCCGGGGTCAGTTCTTCGCCTTATCCACCAGCTTGTTCGCGCCGATCCACGGCATCATCGCGCGCAATTCGGCGCCGGTCTTTTCGATCGGATGCTCGGCCTGGCGCTTCCTCGCCGCCTTCATCTCGGGGTTGCCCATGCGGTTGTCGGTGATGAAGCGGCGGACGAACTTGCCCTTCTGGATGTCGTCGAGCACACGCTTCATCTCGGCCTTGGTCGCGTCGGTGATGATGCGCGGGCCGGTGTGATAGTCGCCGAACTCGGCGGTATTGCTGATCGAATAGCGCATGTTGGCGATGCCGCCTTCGTACATCAGGTCAACGATCAGCTTCACCTCGTGAAGGCACTCGAAATAGGCCATTTCGGGCGCGTAGCCGGCCTCGGTCAGCGTCTCGAACCCCGCCATGATGAGGTTGGTCAGGCCGCCGCACAGCACGGCCTGCTCGCCGAACAAGTCGGTTTCGCATTCCTCGCGGAAATTGGTCTCGATGACGCCCGAGCGCCCGCCTCCGAGCGCGGAGGCATAGGCGAGCGCGATGTCATGCGCGTTGCCGCTCGCGTCCTGGTGCACCGCCATCAGGCACGGCACGCCGCCGCCGCGAAGATATTCGGAGCGGACGGTGTGGCCCGGCCCCTTGGGCGCGACCATGATGACGTCGAGGTCGTCGCGCGGCTCGATCAGGCCGAAGTGGATGTTGAGTCCGTGCGCGAAGGCGAGCGCGGCGCCGCCTTTCAGGTTCGGGCCGATGTCCTCGGCATAGATCGCTGCCTGATGCTCGTCGGGCGCGAGGATCATGACGATGTCCGCCCATTTCGCCGCCTCGGCGTTCGAAAGCACCTTGAAGCCCGCGGCTTCGGCCTTCGCGCGCGTCGCCGATCCCTCGCGCAGCGCCACCGCGACTTCGGCGACGCCCGAGTCCTTCAAATTCTGCGCATGCGCATGCCCCTGCGAACCATAGCCGACGATGGCGATCTTCTTGGTCTTGATCAGCCCGAGATCGGCGTCCCGGTCATAATAAACGCGCATCATTCAGCTCCCTGTCTCGTCATTCCCGCCTTCGCGGAAATGACGGATGGTTGTGACCTAAACCGCCTCTTTCCCCCGCGCCATCGCGACGATACCCGTTCGCGCCACCTCGACCAGCCCGATCTCGCCCATCAGCGCGATGAAGCGGTCGATCTTGGTCGACGATCCCGTCACCTCGAACACGAAGCTCGCGATCGTCGTGTCGACGACGCCCGCACGGAACACGTCGGCAAGACGCAGCGCTTCGATCCGGTGATCGCCGATTCCCTGCACCTTGACCAGCGCCAGCTCGCGCTCGACGTGCTCGCCGAGAACGGTGAGGTCGGTGACCTTGTGCACCGGCACCAGCCGGTCGAGCTGCGCGACCACCTGCTCGATCACTGCGGGCGTGCCGCTGGTGACGATGGTGATGCGACTGACCGCGTCGTCGGCGCTGATGTCCGCCACCGTCAGGCTCTCGATATTATAGCCGCGCGCCGAAAACATCCCCGCGATCCGCGCGAGCACGCCCGCCTCGTTGTCGACGGTGACGCTGAGCGTGTGGCGCTCGGAAGGTCCGGTCTTAATGTGCATAATCTAATTCCTCCCCGGAACGGGGAGGGGGACCGCGAAGCGGTGGAGGGGGCTTTCCCCGTGCGCCCGTGTTCCTTGCGGAGCGCCCCCTCCTTCACGCCTTCGGCGCGCCACCTCCCCGTTCCGGGGACGAACAGGAATACCCCCCATCAAACCAGCGCCTTCGCTTCGTCGCCCATCGAGCCTGAGATCATGCTCGGATCGAGCAGCATGTCGTTGTGCGCCGCTCCACTCGGAATCATCGGGAAGCAATTGGCGAGCTTCACGACCTTGCAATCGACGATCACCGGTCCGTCGTGCGCGAGCATCGCGGCGATGCCGTCGTCGAGATCGGCCGGATTTTCGATCCGCAAGCCCTTCCATCCGTACGCCTCGCCGAGTTTCACGAAATCGGGCAGCGAGTCCGAATAGCTTTCGGCGTAGCGCGACTGATAGGTCAGCTCCTGCCACTGGCGGACCATCCCCATATATTCGTTGTTGAGGATGAATACTTTGACCGGCAGCCGGTATTGCGTCGCCGTTGCCAGTTCCTGGATGTTCATCTGGATCGACGCCTCGCCGGCGATGTCGATGACGAGCGCATTGGGATTGCCGATCTGCGCGCCGATCGCCGCGGGAAGGCCATAGCCCATCGTGCCGAGCCCGCCCGATGTAAGCCACTTGTTGGATTTTTCGAAGCCGAAATGCTGCGCCGCCCACATCTGGTGCTGACCGACTTCGGTCGTGATGATCGGCTCGCGTTTGTGCGTCGCTTCCCAAAGTGCCCGCACCGCATGCTGCGGCATGATTTCCGTTTTCGACGCGGGGAAGTTCAGCGATTTCTTCGCGCGCCAGCCTTCGATCCTGGCCCACCAGGTTGAAAGGTCGCCTTTGGCGAACTGGCCGCCCTTCCACAGTTTGACCATGTCCTCGAGCACGTGGCCGACGTCGCCGACAACGCCCAGATCGGCGGGGACGATCTTGTTGATCGAGCTGCGGTCGATATCGACGTGGATCTTCTTCGATCGCGGCGAAAAGGCGTCGAGCCGTCCCGTCACCCGGTCGTCGAAGCGCGCGCCGAGGCACAGGATCAGGTCCGCGCCGTGCATCGCCATGTTCGCTTCATAGGCGCCGTGCATGCCGAGCATGCCGAGCCATTGCTTGTCGCTCGCCGGAAACGCGCCAAGGCCCATCAGCGTCGAGGTGACGGGCGCGCCGGTGATCCAGGCGAGCTCGCGCAGCATCGCGCTCGCGCCCGGCCCGGCGTTGATCACGCCGCCCCCCGTATACAGGATCGGCCGCTCCGCCGCAGCGAGCATCTCGACAGCGCTCGCGATCAGCCCCGCGTCGCCCTTGACCTGCGGGCGATAGGTCTTGTGCTGGATCGCACCGGGCTTGCGATACGGCGCGGTGGCGACCTGCACGTCCTTCGGAATGTCGACGACGACTGGGCCGGGGCGGCCCGAGATCGCGATGTGGAACGCCTCGTGGATCACGTCGCCGAGTTTCGCCGGATCCTTCACGAGGTAGTTATGCTTTGTGCAGTGCCGCGTGATGCCGACGGTGTCGGCCTCCTGGAATGCGTCTGAACCGATAAGGTGCGTCGCGACTTGGCCGGTGATCACGACCATCGGGATCGAATCCATCAGCGCGTCGGTGATGCCCGTGACGGCATTGGTCGCACCGGGACCGGAGGTGACGAGAACAACGCCGGGCTTGCCCGTAGAGCGCGCATAGCCTTCGGCGGCGTGCGTCGCCGCCTGCTCGTGGCGAACGAGGATGTGGCGTATGCGCTTTTGCCGGAACAGCGCGTCGTAGATCGGAAGCACCGCGCCGCCCGGATAGCCGAACACGACCTCGACACCGAGATCGCACAGCGCCTCGATGAGGATTTCGGCTCCGGGCTTCTCGACGGGCATGGCCTTCCTTTGTTGCGTTGCAGCGTGAATGACAACGCGGCGGCGGCTAATGGCAACAAACTATGCTGTCAACGGTTAAGAAAGCAACTTTATTGCTAATTTATCGTCAGCAATGGAATTTAATGGCTCAGCGAGTATAGAACAATCCTTGGGCGCTTGACCGCGAAACCAAGTGTATTGCCGCTTGGCATATTGCCGGGTCGCCAGCCGGCCCTGTTCCTTGGCGTGACTCTCCGTGACCTTCTTTTCGATTGCCTCCGCGATCTCGCGCACTCCGATCGCGCGCATCACCGGCAGCGCCGGGTCGAGCCCGCGCGTGGTCAGCGCCCGGACCTCGTCGCGGCCATGCTCGAATATCGCGTCGAACCGCGCATCGCACTGCGCCATAAGCCAGTCGCGCGGCGGCAGCAGGACGAGCGGGGAGAGGCGCACCGCATCGCCGATCCCCCCTTTCCGCTGCGCCTGCCATTTGGCGAGCGGAACACCGGTCGAGCGAACGACCTCGAGCGCCCGCGCGATGCGGGTCGTGTCGGTGGGCGAAAGGCGTCCGG
>JACDGO010000497.1 GCA_013821585.1 Sphingomonadaceae bacterium | reverse complement strand
CGGGCTGCTATCGCTTTATGTCGTTTGGGAGGCCCGGAGGCTTGGTGCCCCAAACCCTCTGCTGGCGCGGATGCTGGGCAACGTGGCCATAGAGGTCGTGGGGGGCGCCGTCCCGGTGCTGGGCGACCTGTTCGACATGGCGTTCAAGGCCAATTTGCGGAATCTCGACCTGCTCGAGGGCTGGCTGCGCAGGGCGCGTTGACGCCGGCCGATGCGCGGTCGCGACGCGCCTGCATCGGCCTCCTTGTTTGCGACAGCCTGAAGCCGATTTACACCGGCGGCACGGTAGACGTGATCTCGATGTAGCATCACGTATTCCGAATGTCCGACCGACGATCGCTCAGAAGGGTATCTCATCGTCCAGATCGGATGGGTTGGACTGCTCGTTTGATGGGCGAGGGGGCGATATGGCTTTTGGCGGAGTAGCCGGCCCAATTTGACGGACTTGATCCTCGAGCGTAATTGCTCACGTGGGTAGGTTCGGCGCCGTTTGAGATCGCGGCGACGCGGTGAGCGAATTGGCGGTTGACGCGGTCACGAGCGGGTCGCTTCGCTGGCTATGTGACACCCGCGCTGGATCTTTCCAAGCTGACCGTCGCGGAGAAGGACGCGCTCATCGTGTCTCTGCTGCCGTTGATTGGGCAACTGGAAGCGGCGCTGGCGCGGATCGCCGAACTCGAAGCACGGCTGGCCAAGTTGGAGGCCCCGCCAAAGACGCCGGACAATTCCTCGCTGCCGCCGTCCAAGGGCCAGAAGGCGGATGGTCCCACCGGCGGTCCGAAGCCACCGCGCAAGGGTCATCCCGGCGCCGCGCGCGGGCTCGACCCGAACCCGGACCGCGTTGTCGATGCGCGGCTCGATGCTTGCCCGCGTTGCGCCGCTGCTTTCCCCGAGGATCGGCAGGCACCGGTGCAGGTCTACGACCGCCTTGAGATGCCGCCGATCAAGCCGCACGTGACCCGCGTGCGGCTGTTCGGGGGACGCTGTGCTTGTTGCGGCGAGCGCGCCGTTGCGTCGGTGCCGGCCGGGCTGGAGCTGGGCTCGCCGTTCGGCAAGTCCATCCAAGCGCTGGTGATCTACCTGCACTACGCTCAGGCGATCGGGCTGGAGCGGCTGCGCCTCGTGCTGGGCGAGATCTTCGGCTTGTCGATCAGCGAAGGCGCGCTGTGCAACATTCTCGCCCGCGCCAGCACGCCGCTGAGCACCGCCGCGAACGCCATCGCCGCCCAGGTGAGTGCGGCCGAGGTGATCGCCAGCGATGAAACCTCGGTGCGGGTGATTAAGAAGACGCAATGGGAATGGGTGTTCGTCGCCGCATTCGCGGTGCTGCACGTCATCCGTCCCAGTCGGGGCGCGGATGGGGTGCGCGAGTTGTTCGGGGCGATCCGCCCGCGGATTTGGGTCTCCGATCGTTGGGCCGCCCAGCGCGGCCATGCCGATCTCTGGCAAATGTGCCTCGCTCATCTGCTACGCGACACGCAAGACGCCATCGATTGCGGCGACGAAGGCTTCTCCGCGGCGCTGAGATGGCTGCTCCTGCGCGCGATCGCCATCGGGCGACGGCGAGACACGTTGCGTGACACCACGCTGGCCCAGTATCGCGCCGATCTGGATCGCAGGCTGGACCGCATGCTCGCCCTGCCGCGTCGTGGTGAGGCGGCCGAGAGGTTACGCCGGCGCATCGCCCGCGATCGAGGGCATCTGTTCGTGTTCATCACTGACCGCGATGTGCCGGCCACCAACAACGTCTCCGAGCGCGCGCTGCGCCCGAGCGTGATCTTCCGCAAGGTCACGAATGGCTTCCGTTCCGAATGGGGCGCGCAAACCTACGCCGCGTTCCGCTCCGTCGTCAGCACCGCCAAGGCGAACGGCCGCTCCGTCCTCGACGACCTGCGCACCGCACTCGCCACCGAGCCAAATGGCATGGCGGTCGCGATCACAGGGTGAGCAATTACCATTGAAGGTGTGCTGGTATCTAGTGTTCTGACTCAAACAGATGGTTCATTTAGACGCTCGAGCTTTGCGAGGATCGATGCGGCGGAAGCGGTCCAGACGAATGGCTTGGGGTCGGCGTTGTGTTCGACCAGGAAGCGGTTGATGGCGGCTTGAAGGTCAACGAGCGAGTGGAAGCTGCCGCGCCGGATGCGCTTGCGCGTGAGCACGGAGAAGAAGTTCTCTACGGCGTTCAGCCATGACCCCGAGGTGGGCGTGAAATGGAAGGTCCAGCGTGGGTGGCGTGCGAGCCATGCCTTCACCTTTGGATGC
>JACDGO010000496.1 GCA_013821585.1 Sphingomonadaceae bacterium | reverse complement strand
AGCATCCGCTTCTCGGCTTTGGGGTCGTCGGTTTCGGGCACGGTGACCTCGCCGGCCGCGATCGCCCGTTCGAGCTCCGCGCCATTGTCGGCGAGCGAGCGCAGCGACAGGCTCAACTGGCCGATGGTCTGGGCGACCGAGATCTTTTCCGCGATGCGCGGGGTGGCCTCAAGTGTGACCGTGGTGAAGGTCTTCACGTCGGCCTTGCCTTCGGCGTCGTTGGCGTCGGTGCGCTGATCGGTGGCGAGCACGCGCAGATTGCGCACGATCGTTTCCGACGCCTTGAGCGGCGGACCGTCGCCGCCGCCCTGGACAGTCTGGCTCAGCACGAGGTCGACACGGTCGCCCGGAAACACGAATCCGGCGACGCCGGAGGCGGCCGACACCGAAACGGTGACGGCGCGCATGCCCGGCCCGAGCGCGGCGGCGAGGAAGCCGCGATCGCCCGGCTTGACCAGCGAGCCCTGCGTGACAGGCTGGCCCGCCGAGATGTTGGTGCGAACCACCGTGCCGGCCAGCGACGCGGGATCGGCCGAGCCTTTAAGATAATAGGCGTTCTGGATGAGATCCTTCGGCCATGGTTGATAGCGGAAGCTGTCGGGCTCGATGATCGTGCCCAGCGGCAGCGCGCGGGTCGCGACGAGAACCTCGGGTCCGGTCGGAACGACCGCGGCGGCTGCCGGCGGCGCGGACCCTTGCGAGAACATGTTCTTCGCCATGATCGCGGTCACTGCCGCGACGAGAAGTGCTCCAACGAGCAGGGCTATCTTCTTAGGCTCCATGACGGGAAACGCCTCCACGCGTTGTCGGTCTGTCACCGCATCCCTGCGGCCAAAATGGTTAAGATATCGTTCGGAAGATCGCCCACAGCCCGCCGAGCGAGATGGCTATGCCATAGGGAATTTCGGGGCGCCCCTCCGCGCGGCGGGCGCGGTGCGCGATCAGCAGGGCGAGCGTGAGCACGCCGCCCGCGATCGCCATCACCATCAGTAGCGGCACGAAAAGAGGGAGCGAGAACCACAAGGCGAGCGCCGCGACGAGCTTGACGTCGCCGCCGCCCATCGCGCCGAGCGCGAACAGTCCGGCGAAAACGGCGAAGGTGACGAGCGCGAGCAGAAGCTGCCAGCCGACTCCCGGCCAGAGCGGGAGGCCGATCGCCCACCACCAGACAAGCGCGCCAAGCGCGATCGCGGTATTGAGGCCATTGGAGATGGTGCGCGTCCGCCAGTCGCTGACGCTCGCGGCGATCAGCAGCATGGCAAGAACGCCGAGCAGCGCGAGCTGGAACACCCCCATGGAACAAGCCCCTAGACGCGCCACGTTGCCAAACCGTAACCGCGCTTAGATGACTTTCGACGCCCGCATGATTCCCACCGACGCCGCCGTGACGATGACGCCGGCCGCCCACGGCTGGCCGCTTCGCACTTATCGTCAGCCCGCGCGCGGCGCGGCGCGAGGGAACATCCTGTGGCTCGGCGGTCGCGGCGACATCTTCGAGAAATATCTCGAGACGTTCGACCATTGGGCGAGCCGGGGCTGGTCGGTCACGAGCTTCGACTGGCGCGGGCAGGGCGGGTCGGGCCGCCTCGGCCCGGACGCCAACGTCGGTCATGTCGACCGCTTCGCGCCTTGGATCGACGATCTGACGCATTTTTTCGACGCGTGGCGCGCGCGCGAGGCGGGGACTCGCATCGTCATGGGGCATTCGATGGGCGGCCATCTGTTGCTGCGCGCGCTCGCGGAGGCGCGCGTCGCGCCCGACAAGGCGGTGCTCGTCGCGCCGATGCTCAGCTTCGACACGGGGCCGTTGCCGTTTCGCCTCGCGGCGTTTTTCGCGCGCGGGATGGCGCGGCTCAGCGCGCGACGGCGTGCGTGGAAGCATAACGAGCGCCCCGGGCCGCCCGGCGCGTCGCGCCAGGCGTATCTGACGCGCGACGACGTGCGTTACTCTGATGAACTGTGGTGGAAGGAACGCGATCCGTCGCTCGCGCTCGGGCCGCCGAGCTGGTCCTGGCTCGCCGCCGCCTATCGCTCGATCGCGCGCCTCCAGCGACCCGGCGCGGTCGAACGGGTGACGACGCCGATCCTGATCGTCGGCAGCGACGGCGACAAGCTCGTCAGCCCGGCGGCGATGCGCGCGTTCGCCGCGCGCCTGCCGAACGCGAAGCTCGAAATGTTCGACGCCGAAGTCGCGCACGAAATCCTGCGCGAAACAGATGCCGCGCGCGACGCGGCGCTCGCCGCGATCGACCGGTTCATCGCATGATCTACGAC
>JACDGO010000495.1 GCA_013821585.1 Sphingomonadaceae bacterium | reverse complement strand
CGATCAGCGCGTCGATGCCGTGCTCGATCGACAGGCGGACGATGGCGTCGATCTCCGCCGCCGTCAGGTCAGGCGCGACCTTGAGGAACACCGGAACCGCGCCCCGCGCATCGCGGATCGCCGCGAGAAGCGCGCCGAGCGCGCCCTCGTCCTGCAATGCGCGCAGGCCCGGCGTGTTCGGCGAGCTGATGTTGACCGTCAGATAATCGGCGACGTCCGCCATTTGCCGCACGCCCCGGACATAGTCGGCGACGCGATCTGCCGAATCCTTGTTCGCACCGATGTTGACGCCGACGATTCCGCGCCGCGCGCGCTTCGCGAGCCGATCCCGGCTGGCGGCCTGCCCCGCGTTGTTGAAGCCCATGCGGTTGATGACGGCTTCGTCCTCCGCGAGCCGGAACAGCCGCGGGCGTGGATTGCCGGCCTGCGGCAGCGGAGTGACGGTGCCGACCTCGACGAAACCGAAGCCCAGCGCGAGCATCGCGTCGGGAGCCTCGGCGTCCTTGTCGAACCCCGCCGCGAGCCCGACCGGCGACGGGAAGCCGATCCCGGCGACGCGGACGGCGAGGCGCGGATCGCGACACGCGCTCTTACCCGGCAGAAATCGGAAGCCCCTGATCGTCAGCCGATGCGCGCGTTCCGCGTCGAGCGCGAAGAGCAAAGGGCGAGCGATGCGGTAGAGCATGAGCGAGCGGCTATCAGCGGCCTCGCAAGCGGTCAAAAAGCCGCCTCGAGTCCAATTTTGGTCATGTCGATTCCATCCAATACGACTCGGTAACGATCGGCCTAGGAAATCCGCGCGACCCGAAGGACTTCCGGAGATTCGTTTCCGGGAAACCCTTTAACTTGAGGCCCGGCGGAGAAACCCGCCGGGCCGCTTTTCTTTGGCGCCCACTGCGCCTATGCTCGCGCCGGGGAAAAACAGGGTCGCACGCCGGGCATGAGCGCGGTCACACTCGATTATGCGTCGCCGGACGCGTTGCTGCGCGACCGCATCTCGCTGTTCTATGAATTCCGCGCCAATGTGCCTTTGTTTGAGGATGTCGAGCGCGCCGATCTCGCGCAGTTCCGTTTCGTGCTCGAAGGGGGCGAGGGCGAATACCGCTTCGCCGACGGCCATGTCGCGCCGACGCCGCGCATCCAGATCATCGGCCCGACGACGGGCCCCACTTCCGTGCGCGCCGAGGGGCCGATCCACATGTTCGGCGCCGGGTTGCTCCCTGCCGGATGGGCGCAGATGCTCGATTTCGAGGCGTCGCTGCTCGTCAACCGCGTGATCGACGCGGTCGACCTGTTCGGGCCGCGCCTGCTGAAGGCCGCCGGCGATCTGCGCGCGGCGGGAACGCTCGATGAGAAGGTCAGGATCGGCGCCGCGCTAGTGCACGAGTTGATCGGTCGCGGTAAATCTGAAGCGTTCGATTTCACCCGTGTCGTCGACGACTGGCTCGCGTCGTCGCCGTCGCCCGATGTGGACGAGCTGGTCCGCGCATCGCGCGTCTCGCGCCGCCAGGTCGAGCGCAACTGCAAGCGCTTCTACGGGTCGCCGCCCAAGGTGCTCGCACGTAAATACCGCGCGTTGAAGGCGGCGATCTCGCTCGCCAAGCACGAGGCCGTGACCGAAGATCTGCTCGACCATGGCTTTTACGACCAGTCGCATTTCATTCGTGAGATCAAGCATTTCACCGGCGTCACGCCCAAGACGATCGCCGATGGCCTGCCCACCCTGGCGACGCTGACGCTCAAGCGCACCGCGTTCGTTGAACTGTCGCCGTTGGTGACGGGAACATGACGCGGGGGTGACTTTCGTAATCGGATCGATTAAATCCGAATTGCAATGCGACTCTCGAGCCTCGCCGATTACGCCGTCGTCATGATGAGCGCCGCCGCGCGTCACGCGTGCGGATCGCGGCTGTCGGCGACGGTGCTGGCCGAAGAGACGGGTATTCCGCTCCCGACCGCGCAAAAGCTGATGCAACGGCTCAGCCACGCGGGGTTGCTCAGCTCGACGCGCGGTTTCGCGGGCGGTTTCCGGCTGACGCGGCCGGCGGCGGCGATCAACCTCGCCGATATTATCGAGGCTGTGGAAGGGCCGATCGCGATGACGTCTTGCGTCGACGACGGCCGCCACGATTGCGCGCTCGAAGGGTCGTGCAAGGTCCAGCCGCATTGGCCGCAAGTCAACGACGCCGTCCGCGGCGCCCTCGCCGCCGTCCCCCTCACCCGCCTCGCGGAGGTGCGCTCGTGAATCTTCTTCCGCCGCGCGCAGCGCATTCTC
>JACDGO010000494.1 GCA_013821585.1 Sphingomonadaceae bacterium | reverse complement strand
CGCGGTATTTTCGGGCGATTTGATGCACTCGCCGCTGCAGACGCGCTATCCGGAGCTGTCGGCAAAATTCGACGTCGATCAGGCCGTGGCGGCCGCGACCCGACGCGGTTTCCTGGAGCGTTATTGCGACACCGACACGCTGTGCTGCACCGCGCATTTCCCCTCGCCCTCGACGGGGAAAATCCGGCGGCGAGGCAATGGGTTTTCGTGCGAGGCGGTGTAGCTTGTCACGATGACATGCAGCGGGTGTTCGACGCTCTTTCACCTCTCCCCGCTTGCGGCTGTCAGATTCACACATCTTGAAGCCTCAAAGTAGTGCCGAACTTGATGCGCTGGAAGTCGTCCAGGCCCCAGCGCATGGTTTTGGGTCCGGGCTTTCCATAATAGCCGTCCCATCCGCCGAGCCTGGCAATGACCCAGGCGGCGAAGGCGAGCGAGCCCTTGGGATGCGGGTTCTTTTGGCGGGCCGTACTCCCTTCGAGTTTGGCCGACAGAGCCTCGAGAATAGGCTGGTCTTCCGGTTCGAAGGCGTCGGCCAGTTGCCGGTCGGTCGTCCCTTCGCGAGCCTTGACCAACTGCAGGATGGTGACAGCCGCGACGGTCGTGGCCGCGACGAACTTGATCATGATATGCGGATCGCCAATGTCGGCCTTCTCGATATCGAATCCTGCCGTCTTGAGGGTTCGGAAGAACTCTTCGATGCTCCACCGCATCCGGTAGAGGTCTACAATTCTGCGCGCCTCGGACAGGTTCGTGACGGTATGCGTGGTGAGAAGCCGCCAATGAACCGGCTCACCGTCTTCAAGCGGCGAGACCTCGCGAACGTCGACTAATGTCAGGGTAACGCTTTCCGGCAAATCGGCTGCGGCTCCATGCAGCGGCTTGCACAATTTGACGGACGAGAAGCGCAATGCCAGTTCCGCCGTTCGCGCTTTACGACCCGGTGCAGCTGGGATTTTCACGCTGTACCGATCGGCTTCCGGCAGGTTGTCGATGAACGTGAACAGCAGCGCGTCGGCGTCCCCAGCGTCCTTGATCTTCCGGTTTTGGCAGGCCCGGACGATCAGATGCGTGTTGGTTGGGCGGCGTGCAAAATGTTCGTAGAAGTCGCTTTCTCGATCTGACACCACAGTGATGCTTCTCGCCGCCGTCAGTATCTGGCTGGCACGCAACGTTGTATCGAGCCAGCGCTGCGACTCCTTGTCTTCCGTCGCACGCGAGCGCCGCGGTGTGACTGCACCCTTGTCCCGGTTCCAAATACGGGCATCCACCAGACCGAGCAGCGCCCCGGTTCCGATTTCCAGCGCCACCGCGGCATGCAACAGCAGTCCGCCTAGCGCGCCGCCTTTGCCGACAGGTCCATACCCGTTCGCCCGCGCTCGCCGACCACCCAACGCCAGTTCGCTGGTATCCTGAGCCACAACGATGTCACGGCCCGCCACTCGCGCAGCAGTGCCGTCCCCCGCGTGGCAAAACATCTCCCCTGCGGTCACCGAGGGATTGCGAAGGAAGCGTGTGAACCGCACCTCCTGCGACCGTCGTTCCGCAACCCGCCGGATATAAGGACACGGCCGGTCCACCAGAGCCGCATGAAAGGCGGCCCCCCTTTTTCAAGGCGACGGTCGCCAAACCGCCCCAGCCCAAAGTCCATGGCTGATATCTCCGCTAAGAATCAAAGATCCTCAAACGGAATCAGGCCCCGGGAACCTCGGCAACCGAAATGTGTGCATACGACAGCCGCAAGCGGGGCGAGGTGAAGAAAACTTACTTCTCCACCTCGAACGTCAGGCCGGCGTGATCGACCAGCCGTTTTATCAATTTGTCGCCCATCGCCGCACCGGGTGTCCAGATGCCAGCGGCAACCTCCGGCGTATCGCGCAGCAGGCAGATGGCGCATTCCGAGATCATCTTCGAGGTCGATCCGTAGCCGGGATCGCGATCGCCCGTGACCGCGGCGCGGACCTGGCGGCCGTCCGGGGCGACGGCGACGAACAGCAAATCGTACATGCCGTTCTCGCGTTCTTCCTTTGAAGGCCCCTCGCCCGGTTTCGGCACCTCGACTCCGGAGAACTTGTTGTTGGCCGCCATCACCTTCCTGGCATTTGCCTCACCCTGTTCGCCCGGGCCGGTCAGCACCATCTCGTCGTAGACGAAATCCCGGCCGTAGGGGAAACCCAGCAGCATGTTGGAGCGGTGAACGTTGCGGGTGTTGATGTTGGCCATCACGAAGGGCGCGGTCCACGACTTGAGATCTTCATCGAGTACGGGCCGGTTGCCGAG
>JACDGO010000493.1:895-2284 GCA_013821585.1 Sphingomonadaceae bacterium | reverse complement strand
CCGTTCGACAGACCGCCGCGCGCCGCCGGCGAGACGAGCAATAACTACCGGACGTTGTTCAGTTTCGCGTTATCGGGGCTCGCGGGATCATCACGTTCGCTGCTGAGGCTCCCGTTAGTGCTGGCGATTTATCTGGTACTGATCACAATGCTGCTGTTGATCGCAACGATAGTGCGGCTAGCGCTTCATGGCTATTCTCCGCTGTTGACCGGTCTGACCATCGGGCTTGGGCTGTTCTCGCTCCTCCTGATGTTTGTCGGTCTGATTGGCGACCAGCTACGTATCCTCGTTGAGCGATCGCGAAATGTCCCACTGGTGATCGAGGACGAGCGGATCAATTTTTCCGAGGCCCGGATGCGTCCTGCGGATCGGACGTTCGTAGCACCTCGAAACGCGCAATGACGACCGAGGCGCGGATGTCTGGCGTTCGTCGGCGGTGGCCGGAGTTGATACTGACGCTCTTGGTCTTAGCCGGCTTGCTCAATTGTTTGCAAAGGTTTCGCGTCGATGGAAAACTCCCACAACCTTTCATCTTCGACATCAACGACACGTTCATGGACTGGTTCAATACCGCCTATTGGGCTCACCACCCCGGGGCCTTCGATAACTGGAAGACCGTTTATCCTCCTCTGTCGTTCGTGTTTCTTAAGTTTGCGGGAATCTCTGGCTGTTACGCTTCCAATTCGATCACCGCTCGCGATTGCGACTATGTCGGCATTGGCGCGATCATACTGAGCTATCTTACCGGTGCGGTTGTGGCTTATCTAGCATTCAAGAAGACCGACCCGGCGACCGCCACTTTTCGCGGATTGTCGTTTGGGCTGGGCCTACCGCTCCTGTTCACGCTCGAACGCGGCAATCTCATCCTGCCGTGCTTTGTGTTTTTCGCATTGGCGCACGGCGGGCTGATTCAAAACGCCGTGGGCAGAGCGTTCGCCTATGCGGTTACCATCAATTTCAAACCCTACTTGCTGCTGCCGGTGCTCGCCCTCGCATTTCAGCGGCGCTGGCGATTGCTAGAGCTTGCAGGGATTATGACGATATTAGTCTATCTTCTGACCTTCGCAATTCTGGGTGAGGGCAGCCCGTGGGAGTTGGTGAGTAACACCCTCAATTGGGTCAGCTTCACCGGTGGTCTGGTGTGGGAGCAGATCTACTATTCGACCAGCTTCGCCCCTTTCATGGAATTCGATAGCTCCAGGTTTCCAACTCGCGATTTCGTCCCTTCGGCATTCTTCGAATGGTTCGTCTTTGTCATCCCGATTGTCATCAACGCCACGCGGCTCATTGCGCTGCTATCCCTACTGGGGGCTTGGTTGCAACCTAGCGCGTACCCTTCCGCACGCATTTCCACGATCTTGTTGGGAGCTTCTCTGGTTGGCCAATCAC
>JACDGO010000493.1:0-885 GCA_013821585.1 Sphingomonadaceae bacterium | reverse complement strand
TCTTGGTGTTCCTGCTGTTTCTCGAGCGGTGGGAACGTCCGGGACCGATCGTGGCGGTGATTGCTGGCTATCTGTTGTGCATACCTTACGACTAAGTGCTGTCGAACTTCGTCGTGTTGTCCGGAGACAGTTGGCTGAGCGGCCGGACGATATCTTCTCCGTTCGGAATTTCGGCAGGTATATTCCTTCGCCCCGCGCTGATCGTGGTAATTGTGTGGGGGCTGGCGATTCACGGTCTCAGTCTGTTCATTCGCGCTCACCGCACCAGTCCTCCGACGTTCGGCCTGCGCCGGTGGAAATGGACGCCTCAGGCGATCGCACCGTGAAACGTCCGTGGAGCTTAAGCGACGATTTGAGCGCTATATTGAGCCGGTTGACGCCCGACTGGCCCCGACTGGCAGGCAAGCGGCTGTTCATCACCGGTGGCACCGGCTTTATCGGCCGCTGGATGCTCGAAGCGCTGGCCGATGCCGACCGCCGGCTTGGTCTTGGCGTGGGCGTCACGGTGCTGACCCGCGACCCGGCCGCATTCGCGGCCAAAGCGCCGCACCTTGCCCGGCATCCCGGATTCCGCTGCGTTGCCGGCGACATCGTGTCACTCGCGCCCGATGGTGAGCGCTACGATCACGTGATCCACGCCGCCACCGATGCCAGTGCCCAGCTCAACGAACACGATCCGCGGCGGATGTTCGACACGGTGGTCGAAGGAACCCGCCGTGCGCTCGATTTCGCCACGGCGGCGGGCGCGGAGCGGTTCTTCTTCCTCTCCTCCGGCGCGGTCTATGGCGCGCAGCCGTGGGCGATGACGCATGTCGCGGAGGAGTGGCTCGGCGGTCCCGATTGCGGCAATCCGCGCAATGCCTACGCCGAGGGCAAGCGCGCCGC
>JACDGO010000492.1 GCA_013821585.1 Sphingomonadaceae bacterium | reverse complement strand
CCGTAGCGTCAATCGGCCACAGTGTTGCACAAAAGCCGCGCCCGATGGCGGAATTGCGCCGAAACACGCGGATTCTATGGCGGCGAAAAGCCGTTGGCTCTATCCTCGCCCGCGAGAACGGGCCGCGAGTGTCCGATCGGGGGAGAGAGACGATGCCCAAGTTTCCGTTGATGCTGTCGGCCGCGCTGTGCGCCTTCGCCGCACCGGCCTTCGCGCAGGACAACACGCCGCCCGCGCAGGGGACCGCGACCGCCGCCAGCGCCACGAACGGCGACGTCGCGGAGAACGCGGGCGAGATCATAGTCACGGCGACAAGGCGCAACGAAGCCTTGTCGAACGTGCCGATCGCGGTTTCGGCGGTCACCGCGGAATCGCTCCAAAACTCGGGCGCAAACGACATTCGCCAGCTAAATCAGCTCGCGCCGTCGCTGCTTGTCTCCTCGACGGGCAGCGAAGCGAACGGATCGGCGCGCATCCGCGGCATCGGCACGGTCGGCGACAACCCCGGCCTCGAAAGCTCGGTCGCGGTTTTCATCGACGGCGTCTATCGCTCGCGTTCGGGCATCGGCCTGAACGAACTCGGCGAGATCGAGCGGATCGAGGTGCTGCGCGGCCCGCAAGGCACGCTGTTCGGCCGCAACGCGAGCGCCGGCTTGATTCACATCATCAGCAAGGCGCCGTCGTTCGACGGCTTTCACGTCGGCGGCGAGGCGACTTACGGCAACTACAACGACGTGCGCGTGTCGGCCGGCGTGAACGTGCCGATCAGCGAGACGCTCGCGGCGCGGGTCGACGGCGTCTACGTCAATCGCGACGGCTTCTATTATGATCCGACCAACAAGACCGACGTCAACGATCGCAACCGCTATTTCGTGCGCGGGCAGCTGCTGTTCCAGCCGAGCGACGACCTGAAGGTCCGGATCATCGGCGACTATACGCATCGCAACGAGAAATGCTGCGCGGCGGTCTATGTCAGTCGCGACACCAATGGGTTTATCGGTAATTTGAACGAGCCGCCGGTACCCCTGTCGGTCGGCGGTCTGCCGCCCGCGAACGGCAACAACATCATTGCCGTACTGAACGACCTGGGCCAGCCGCTGAGCCGCTTCACCAATCCCTACAGCCGTTTGATCTCCGTTTCGCCCGGCCGCAGCTATCGCGGCATCACCGAGGACAAGGGTATTTCGGGGCAGGTCGATTATAAATTCGGCGCGGTGACGCTGACCTCGATCACCGCCTATCGCGACTATAAGGCGAGCCAGGGCGGCGACATCGACTATTCAAGCGTCGACATCCTGTATCGCGCGCCGAGCGACGACGCGTCGCGCCGGTTCAAGACCTTCAGCCAGGAGCTGCGGCTTCAGGGATCGCTGTTCGACGACCACCTCGATTGGCTGGTCGGCGGCTATTACGCCGACGAGAAGCTGACGGTCCGCGACAATTTGCGCTTCGGCAATCAATATGGCCGCTTCGCGACGTGCCGGCTGGTTTCGGGCGGCGGCCTGGCCGCGCTCTATTCGCCGACGAGCGCGGGTTGCCTCGCCGCGCGGCCCCCGGTGTTCGGCGCGGCGTCGCCGGTGATCTTCGCGGCGATCGACCGGCTCGATTCGCTCAACGACTTGGGCTCGACGCGCGACATCTATCGTCAGGACAGCTCGAACTACGCGTTCTTCACCCACAATATCTTCCACGTCACCGACGCGCTGTCGGTCACGCTGGGCGCGCGCTACACGCACGAGCGCAAGCGGCTCGACGCGACGTTCGGCAACGACAACACCGTGTGTCCCGCCAATCAGACCGCGCTCGTGCCGTTCCTGGCGAATCCCGCGCTCGCGGCGGTCTCGGGCGGTATCATCGCGCTCAGCTGCCAGGGCAATTCGACCGCCGAGCTCAACGGCGTCTCGATCAACAGCCAGCGGAGCGAGCACAGGTTCACCGGGACTGCCGTGCTTTCCTACAAGCCGACGCACGACCTGCTGACCTATGCGAGCTATTCGCGCGGCTACAAGGCGGGCGGGTTCAACCTCGACCGTTCGGCGCTGAAGTCGCCGATCCTGCCGTTCTCCGCGACGCCGGGCGGCGCGCAGGCGCTCGTCAACAATCTCCAGTTTGATCCCGAGACGGTCAACGCCTATGAGCTCGGCGCGAAATACTCGTCGCGCCACTTCTCGCTGAACGTCGCATTGTTCCGGCAGGAGTTCAAGAACTTCCAGCTGAACACGTTCGACGGCAGCGTGTTCATCGTCCAGAACGTCGATGGATGCACGACCGCGCTCGGTGCGAC
>JACDGO010000491.1 GCA_013821585.1 Sphingomonadaceae bacterium | reverse complement strand
GACAAACGCTTGCCGGCCCGTGCGCGGCGGGGAAGTTCGTCGGCTTCCAGAATTTCGTGGGCAACCTGGCCGGGATCGTCGCGCCCGCGCTGACCGGCCTTCTGGTCGACAGGACCGGCGGTTTCGGCGCGGCGTTCGCGGTCGCGGCGGGCGTGTCGCTCGCGGGCGCGCTGTGCTGGGGTGTGCTGATCGGGCGGATCGAGCGGCTGTCATGGAGCGGCGGGGCACGCCGACCATGCGAAGGTTTCGCATCGTAAGGCGGATGGCCTTTAGCCACCGCCAATCTGGATGGCGATCCGATCGAGCAAGGTTAGCGTCAGATAGGCCGTAAACGCCGCCATATAAGCCATGCAGAGCCCGGCGTGCACGCGCCGATTGGCCGTGAACAGGCCTGTCACCGACAGAGCCAGCGCGAAAGGAATGTAGAGCCGGTACTCGACCGGCACGTCGCGCAGGTGCGACGTGCTTTTCGCGAGCGTTTCGGGAATGTCGAGCAACAGCGCGAGCGTGAGTAATCCGAAAAACCACCGCCGATTCTCGAAGAAATAGTCCTCGAAATCGAGGTTTTCGCGAGCCTCGGTCGGAAACAGAATCGCCGCGAGCATGAACAGGACGATCGAATAGCCGGTGAGGAAGGTGAATCCCTGAAACGTCCACTCGGAGAGGCGATGCCACCAGTACACCCCCCACCACAGGGCGAGGACGTAGCCGAGTACGTTGGCCGTCCACACCAGCTGCACCCAATAGGGCTGCACCGTGCGGCGCATCTGAAACAGCCGGCTCAGGCAAGCAGCAAATGCGTCAGCGCCAATCCGAGGATGATCGACAGGAGCACCCCGAGATAGTCGAACATTCCCGTCCCCCATTGCTTTCGCGGGAGGCGTCCCGCACTTTCCGCCCCGCCTGCACGGGGAGAATGACGTGACCAGCCTGAACCGCCAGCGTTTCGCGCTCGCCACCGGCGTCGAGCTCGACGTCACGATCGGCGGGCCGGAGAACGCGCCCGCGATCTTCTTCCTCCATGGCTTTCCCGAAAGCGCGCGGACATGGCGGTTCCAGCTCGACGACCTGTCGCGCGACCATCGCGTGATCGCGCCCGACCAGCGCGGCTTCGCGCGGTCGTCGAAACCCGAGGGTGTCGCGAACTACACGCCCGACAAGCCGGTCGCTGATCTGTTCGCGCTCGCCGACGCGCTGGGGATCGAGCGCTTCAATCTCGTCGGTCACGACTGGGGCGGGGCGATCGCCTGGGGGGCGGCGCTCGGCCGGCCCGACCGCATTGAAAAGCTCGCGATCGTCAACGCGCCGCATCCCTACATCTTCCAGAAGACGATGTTCGACGATCCCGGCCAGCGCGCCGCGTCGCAATATATCCGCGCGTTCCGCACGCCGGGGATGGAGAATTATATCGCGGGCGACCTCGCCAATTTCTACGACAAGACCTTCGGCCATTCGGGGATGGTCGAGGCGCCCGAGGGCGAGCGCGCGCTTTACCTCGACGAATGGTCGCAGCCGGGCGCGATCCCCGCCATGCTAAACTGGTATCGCGCCGCGCAGGTGATCGTTCCCGCGATCGACGAAACGCCCGAACGGCCCGCCTTCCTCGACCAGCCGTTTCCGGTGCTGAAAGTGCCGACGCTGGTCGTCTGGGGAATGAAGGACCAGGCGCTGACGCCGTCGCAACTCGACGGGCTCGACGCGCTCGTCGCCGACCTGCGCATCGTTCGGGTCGAGGACGCGGGGCATTTCGTGACGTGGGAGAAGCCCGAAGCTGTGACGGCGGCGCTACGCGACTTCCTCGCCTAGCCATTCGACCCACGCCGCGTGCGGATGCGCATTGGCGAGGTGACGGTCCTCGCCGCCGGGCCATGTCTTCACGCGCAGCTCATGCAGGCCGAGGCTGCGGTCGGCTTCGTAGCGGACCCAGGCGAGCGGGCGCTCGGGAGTCGCCTCGGCACCCGCCGCCTCCATCGCCGCGACGATCCGCGCACGGCCTTCGCGCGGCAGATATTGCCAGACGATGCTGTGCATCAGGACGCGCGTAAGCCCTTCCGCTTGCGATTCGGCGAGGCGCGCCTCGACCCAGCCGGCGGCGTCGCCCTGATCGAGGCGCGGCGGCCGCGCGCGCCAAAGGGCGATCGCCGCCTCGGTGCGCGCGAAGCGTTCGGCCTGATCGGCCCAGACATAGGCGAGCAGGCGTTCGGTCGCGGCCGCGTCGCTCAGGTCGATCGGCGCGATGTCGACGCCGCGCAGCGACGCGATGCGGACGGCGGCGGCGGGCGGCGGCGGCC
>JACDGO010000037.1 GCA_013821585.1 Sphingomonadaceae bacterium | reverse complement strand
ACGAGACCCATCTGCCAGGACAGGTGAGCTATACCGAGGTTCCGTTCGGGGGGCAGACACCCAAAGGGCCCGATGCACTTCCATGGGATGCGGATAGGCAAGTCGTCGTCCCCCAGGTCGACTTTGCGATCTCGGGATATATCGACCGCCTCGATCTATCGGAAACGCGCGACCGGGCTCGCGTCATCGACTACAAAAGCGGCAAGTTGCCAAGCGACGACGGAGCGCTGCGTGGTGGCCGCGAGCTCCAGCGCTGCCTCTATGCCTTTGCCGTGCGCGCGCTGCTCGGGCGTGACATCGCCATCGACGCAGCGCTGCTCTTTCCCAAGGCCGAAACGTCGCGGCATCTCGACGACCCGCAAGCCGTGCTGGGCGATCTCACCGTTTATCTGCTTGCCGCGCGCGACAACCTGCGCGGCGGGCGTGCCCTGATCGGTCCGGACAACGGCGGTGACTACGACGACTTTGCCTTTGCGCTGCCAGCCAACGCCGCCAACAGCTATGTCCGCCGGAAATCTGCTGCCGTGGCAGCAGCGCTGGGCGATGCGGCCACGGTCTGGGATGCGGCCTGATGAACGCGGTCACCCTGACGATCTCCGATAGCCCAGCACGGCTTGTCGCCATGACCACGCACGACCGCTCGCTGCTTGTCGAGGCCGGGGCGGGTTCGGGCAAGACGGCGATCCTTGCCGGACGCATCGCGCTGCTGCTGGCCGCCGGCGTCCGCCCGCGCGCGATCGCGGCGGTCACCTTCACCGAACTTGCCGCCAGCGAGCTGCTCGGCCGCGTCCGCGACTTCGTCGACGCCTTGCTCGAAGGCGAGGTTCCGCGCGAGCTCGACCTCGCCCTGCCCGCCGGGCTGTCGCCCGAGCAGTCCGTCGCGCTTGCGGAGGCGGGCGCGCAGATCGACGAGATTACCTGCTCGACGATCCACGGCTTCTGCCAGCGCCTGATCAAGCCCTACCCGGTCGAGGCGAACATCGACCCCGGCGCCACCTTGATCGATCCGGCGGTGGCCGAGCGGCTCTTCAATGACATTCTCGAGGGCTGGCTGCGCGACGAGCTCGACCGCAGTACTCAGAGCCTTGTCGCCGAACTTGTTTATCGCGACCCGGGTCAAGCGGTCGGCCTGCTCCGCGCGACGGCTGCAAAGCTGCGCAGTGCTCGAAAGCTGACCGCACCTGCGACACCTGCGCTCGGCGACTTCTCGCGAAGCTTTGTCGAGGCCAGTGGTCGCTTCATGACCTTTGTGATGACTGCATCAGCGCACGAGGTCGAGACGCTCAACGAGGCCGAGCATTTCGAGACGATGGCGCGTGCGCTCGAGGCGCTCGGCGACGTCGGTACCGATGCATCGCTCGTCACGCTGCTGACGATGCTGCCCGCCAAGGCGTTGCTCACGGCCAGTGGCGAGTTCGGCAGCTACCGCAAGAAGGGCAAGTGGAAGACTGCCGCAAAGCTTGCCGGATTGCCGAACGCGCAAGGGGACCTGCTCGACGAACGGGCCTCGGCGCTTCGCGAGGCGTGCTGCTCGGCGTGGACGGCTCTTCGTCAAGCCGCCGCGGGTCATGTTATCGCAGGGCTGCTGCAAGCGGCGCACCCAATCGTCGACGCGTTCACGCAGCGAAAGCGCGAGATTGCGTCGTTGGACTTCGACGATCTGATCTTCGCCGCGCGCGCGCTGCTCCGCGATCACATGTCGGTCCGTGAGGCGCTTGCCGCCCGCTATACACACCTGCTCGTCGACGAATTTCAGGATACTGACCCACTGCAGGCGGAGATATTCTGGCGGCTGTGCGGGGACGCGGAGCCTGGGGCCGACCAAGAAGACTGGCCAGCCTATCGGCTACGGGCCGGGGCACTGTTCCTTGTCGGCGATCCAAAGCAGGCGATTTACCGGTTTCGGGGTGCCGACGTCGTCGCCTATCTGCAGGCGCGCGAGGCGATCCGCGAGCGGTCGCCCGACGACGTCCTCTCAATCTCGACAAACTTCCGCTCGTGTACGTCGATCCTCACCTACGTGAACGACCGCTTCTCCGAGCCGCTCTCGACCGCGCGCTCGCAGCCGGGCTTCACGCCTCTCGACGCGTTCCATGGCGACGACGAGGGAGCGCTGTGCGTCGCCGCGCTCGACGTCGACTGTGGCGGCGACGGAGGCACAGCGAGCTCGGAAGTTAGGCGCGACTGCGAGGCTGACGCCGTCGCCGAGCTTTGCGCGCGAATCATTGGCAGCCAGGCCATCATTGACCGGCGGGGTGGCAGCCAGCGCCTGTGCAACGCGGGCGACATCGCGCTGCTTGCACCCTCCAGCACCGACCTCTGGCGCTACGAGGCGACGCTTGAGGCGCGCGGCATTCCGGTCGCGACGCAGGCCGGCAAGGGCTTTTACCGTCGGCAGGAAATCCAGGATCTCATAGCGCTTACCCGCGTGCTTGCCGACGGGCGCGATATGCTTGCACTCTGCGCGCTGCTGCGCGGGCCGCTTGTGGGCTTAACCGAAGAGCAGCTGCTCGATCTCACATGGGCGCAACCGCGCAAGGAAGGAATTCTCGAGCGGCTGCCCCAGCTGTCAGTCAACGTCGACACGAGCGTGATCACGAACGACGTTGCGCGTGCTGTGCTCGAGCAGCTGCAGGCGCTGCGCAAGCGTATTAACGGGACGACTCCGCACCAGCTGCTCGGCGAGGCGATCGATATGATCCGTGTTCGTCCGCTTGTGCTGGCGCGGCACGGAGGCCAAGCCGAGCGCCCTCTCGCTAATGTCGATCTCTACCTGAGCCTTGCGCGTCCCTATGGCGTCCGGGGACTGCGCGCGTTTGCCGACGACATGACTGGCGCATGGGAGGACGAGACACGCGCGGCGGAAGCGCGTCCCGACGCGCAGGAGGACGCGGTGTCCCTCGTCACCGTGCACGCGGCCAAAGGGCTCGAATGGCCGATCGTCATACCGATCAACATGATGACGAGCATCATCAGCCGGAAAGACCCGATCGTCGAGCGCGACACAGGGCGCTTGTACATGTCTGTCTTTGGCGCGATGCCCGACGGGTATGACGTCGTGCGCAAAGCAGAGCAGGATGAGCTCGAGCGCGAACGCGTCCGTCTGTGGTATGTGGCAGCAACGCGCGCTCGGGAACTACTTGTGTTGCCGCGCCCAAGCCTGCCGCCAGGCACAAGGACCTGGTCGCAGCTGCTCGACCTCGATCTTGCCAATCTGCCGCCAATCGACGTGGCGCACTTACCTGCTGATATTGGCGCGCGACCCGATGAGCCCGCGAATGAGCAGACGCGGGAAATATTTAGAAGCGAAGCAGTCGCGATTGACGAGGCGACGAGCAAGCTCGAGTGGATCGTACCAAGCCGAAGCGAGGCGATTGATGCCGGGGCGAGCAAGCCAGCCCCGCTCGTGCTCGCGGCAGGCGATGACGAACTCCCTGCCGTCGTCGCGAACGTACAGGGCGGACGTGAGCGCGGACTCATCCTCCACAAACTGCTCGAGGAGTGTATTTCGGGCGAGCTTATCGAGGAGCAGGCTGCGATTGAAGCGCGGGCCACGGGGTTGATCGCTGACCTGGGTCTGGTCGCTGCTGACGACCCTACACACGGGCTAGCACCCTTCGAACTTGCGGCAGCGGTTGTTCGGACGTTGGCGCTGCCGGAGATCGCTGCGGTGCGTTTGGCCCTTGTAGCGGAGCTTCCTGTCTATGCCGCGATGAGCGACGAAGCGATAGAACAAGCAACTTTTGGCATCGTCGGCATTATCGGCATCGAGGCCGATCGTGCGGTAGATGCCCTGCCAGATCACGTGCATGTCCGCGAGGCCGCGTTCCCGAGTGCCGGCGGGGACGTGCTCGTATATTGATGCCATCAACTGGCTCTTGAGCTTGTCTACCCATTTTACGTCGAGACCACGACTGTTGAGCACCTCGAACACCCGGTAGACCACAGACTCGTCGGCGACCTCGTGGAGGATCATCGACATCCTGTTCCGAATGGTTCCAAGAAGGCCGACCAGCGCCCCTTCACCGGCCCAGCCCGCGACCAACCGCTCGCAATCATCGATTGCATCCACGACGTTCTGGTCTGCCGCCGTGACGACCAGCTTCTGGTCCACGACACCCTTTCTTATATAGTCCGTGAAGACATGGCTGCTGTCGTGGTTCGTCTGCAGCAGCACCAGACTGTGCTCGTCGCCCTTCACGAGAAGGTCCGCGAGACCAGTCTTTGCCTTCGAGACGACTGCATCGTCGGCATCCAACGCCTTCTCGATGGCTTTCAACAGGATCACTAGCGTAGTGACGCGTTGCTGACCGTCCACGAGTTCGACGACCTGAAACTCGTCGGCACCGATGGCGATCGTCTCGCACGAGAGACCGACGACTGTCGACAAAAAGTGATCGCGGCCCGACCGATGCGCCTCCTCGATGTCCCTGAACAAATCGGTCCGCTGATTCCCCCCCAGGAGTAGGCGCGCTGGTACCCTGGAATTTTGAATAGCCGCCCTTCAAGGAGCTTGTTTATCGTGAGATGTACCGGATTGAGCTGCATGAGGATCTCCTGATCCCGATCAGTCGGTCTGTCTACCGCGCGCCGAGCCGCCAAGCTGCATGAATGAACGTCCAAAGCTGGGTGGCGCTTCGATTACGCTGAATGTCTGCAAATGGGTCGGAGCTCGCATTCTGATGCGTAAACGCCAACAGCGAGAGGCTGTCGTTGCGTCCTTACGATGGAGTTTTCGTTGCGATGCACGAGATGGTAGATGGTACGCGATGCCCCGCAATCTCACCTTCATCCACGCAGCCGACATCCACCTCGACAGCCCGCTCAACGGCTTGTCCCGGAAGGATGAGGCGTTCTCACAGCTGGTACGCGGCGCCACGCGCAAGGCGTTCTCGAATATTGTCGACCTCGCTATTGAGGAGGGCGCGGCCTTC
Source organism: Sphingomonadaceae bacterium (assembly GCA_013821585.1). Taxonomy (GTDB): domain Bacteria; phylum Pseudomonadota; class Alphaproteobacteria; order Sphingomonadales; family Sphingomonadaceae; genus Sphingomonas_O. Next base: position 6,142 of record JACDGO010000037.1, on the reverse strand, counting down.
GTGGTGATCGCTGGCGACCTGTACGATGGCGCATGGAAGGACCAGTCAACAGGCCAGTTCGCCATCGCGCAGCTGGCTCGCCTTGCTCGGGCTGGCATCCGTTCAGTGATCGTATTCGGCAACCACGATGCCGACAGCCGCGTCACGCGGCACCTCACAGCACCTGAAGGCGTCTACAAGCTCAAGAGCGCGAAGTGTGAGACGGTGCGCTTTGACGATCTCGGCGTCGCCATCCATGGCCGCAGCTACAAGGAAGCGGCGACAACCGAGAACATCGCGTCCACCTATTGTCCACCGGTTGCCGGCATGCTGAACGTCGCACTGCTCCATACCGCGCTCGACGGCCACGAGGGCCATGCCAATTACGCGCCCTGCAGCCTGGGCGAGTTGCAGGCGGCAGGGCACGACTATTGGGCTCTCGGCCACGTCCATGACCATGCGATCCGGTCCGACCACCCGCATATTGTCTTTGCCGGCAACACCCAGGGGCGGCACATCCGCGAAACCGGACCAAAGGGTGCCGTCCTGGTGCGTGTTGAGGAAGGTGCCATCGTGCACGTCGAGCACCGCGCTACCGACGAGGTGCGCTGGGCCCATGCCCGGGTCGATGCGAGCAGCGCACGCGATCCGATCGAGGCGCTCGCGGCGATACAGGACGAACTCCGTCCAGCCGTGCTCGGGGCGAACGGCCGCCCAATGGCCGCCCGGGTCTCGATCGAGGTCGACGGGCCCCTAGCACAGCGACTGAAGGCTGACCCGGCCTGGTTCGAAGCGGAGGTGCGCGGCCACTCGGCCGGCGTCTCGGACGCGCTCTGGATTGAACGTGTGAAGATCATGGCGGGAGACACGGCGCTACCGATGGGTCTCCCGTTGGAGCTTCAGGAGCTTCTGGCGCAGGCCCTGGACGATCCCGACTGCCGCCGTGCGGTCGAGAGTGCAGTCGCGCCGCTGACCGCCAAGCTGCCGGCCGACATCGACGATCCCGACATCGCGCCACTGCTCGCGTCGTCCCGGGCACGGGACGGTGAGGCGCTGGTCCGTGCCGCCCGCGCGCTCGTCGAAGCGCGGCTCGGGGAAGGGGACTGATGCGGTTTCGCCAGCTGGAACTCGTGCGTTACGGCGGCTTTGCTGACCGCGTGTTCGATTTCGGTGAGGGGCATCCCGATCTTCATCTTGTCGTCGGCCCTAACGAAGCCGGCAAATCGACGACGCTCCAGGCGATCGGCGATTTTCTGTTCGGCATCCCCGGCCAGAGCAGCCAGAACTGGCGTTACGACTACGCCCAGCTCCGCCTTCGCGCCTTGATCGAGCATGACGGCGAACTCCTGGATGTAACGCGGCGCAAGGGCAATCGAGACACGTTGCTCAACGCCGACGGCGCGCCGTTCGCGACTGATCCACTCGTGCGACTGCTGGGCGGTATTGACCGAGCGGGGTTCGAGCGCATGTTCGGGCTTGATCATGCCAAGCTGCGGCAGGGCGGCGAGAGTATCCTCGGCGGCCGCGACGATGCTGCCAGGATCACGCTCGAGGCCGGAACGGGCGTGTCTCATATCGGCGACGAGCTTTCCCGTCTGACCGAGGCGGCCAGCGCGCTGTTCAAGCCAGGCGGCCAGAACCCGCCCGTGAACCGCCTGATGCGCGAGCGATCGGAAGCGCTCGCGCAGGTGCGCCAAACATCGATCAGCGACGCTGAGTGGACGCAATCGCGGCAACGCCGGACCCAAGCCGAAGAACGCCGCGCCGCCCTAATTGCCGAAGCTGAGGCACTCGACCGAGAGCAAGCGCGCCTCGACAGGGTGGGGCGCGCACGCGCGCCTTCCGCGCGCCTCGCCAACGCGCGCGGCGAACTCGCCGACCTCGAATCACTGCCCGAGCTGCCGCTGGGCGCAGCTGCGCGTTTGACTACGGATCGCGCCGAGCGCCTCACCGCTACCGAACTCAAGGTTCAGGTGGATGCTGACCTCGGGCGCGTCGACGCGGCGATCGCGGGCGTGGAGGCGCCCGGGAGCATCCTTATTCAGCGTGAACGGATCGAGGCACTGGAGGAGAGGCGCCCGGTGATCGCGAAGGCGGCGGTCGACCTGGAGCGCCGGCGTTTCGAGCTTGAGCGGATCGACGCGCGCATCGCTGCTACCCGCGCAGAAGCGCGGATTGCGCCGGACGCGGCTCTTCCATCCGCAGGCTGGCGCAAGCGCGCCGCGGCGCATCTCGAGACGAGACGGCAGGCGAAATCGCGCGAATCGGTTACCCTGAAAGAGAGCGCCAAGCTTGTCCGCGATCGCGAGCGGATCGAGTGTGACCGTTCCGTGATCGGAGACGACGCAGGGGTGGCCGAGCTAACCGCTGCGCTTGCTCTCCTCCCCGCTGACAGCGAGCAGTGGCTTGAGGACGCGCGGACGGGCGCGGATCGTAAGCGCACTCTAGCGGCCGAGCGTCTGGCCGATCTGGCGCCTTGGCGAGGGTCGGCTGCATCGCTGCAAGAGCTTCTTCCGCCGGCCGAGGCGGAGGCGGCGGAGGCACGCCGCGCCGGTGAAGCCGCGCTGGTGGATGTGACAGCAGCGCGAAAGGACGCGGAGGCGGCCGAGGCCAGCGCGATCCGGGCCGAAGCCAAACTCAAGAGCCTGGTCGCTGGCGGGACGCTTCCGACGCCAGAAGCCGTGGCGGCCGCACGTGACCTGCGGGATGGACACGTTAGGCATGTGCGCGAGCGATTTGTGGCGCCTCGTTCGGCAGATGACGAAGAAGCCGGGCGAGCCCTTGCCGAAGCGGTCGCGTGGGCAGATCAGCTTGCCGACCGGCGCGACGCCGAAGCTGCACGCGTGGCCGAATATGCCCTGATGATCGTGGCGGCGGATGAGGCGAGGGCCCTGCTCGCTGCGTCAAACAAGCGGGAGGAGAAGTATCGCGAGGAGCTCAAGCAGATCGAGGAGGGCTGGGACTCCCGCATGCACGCGCTGGGCTTCGAGCGGTCGATTCTTCCTGCGGATCTCGCCGGATGGCTGACGAAGCGGGTAGCAGCGCTCGAGGCGGAGCAGGAAAGGACAACGGCGGAACAGGCGTTTAAGGTTTTGAACTCCCGGATCAGGGAGGCGCGCGCCGGGATCGCCAGAGCCTATTCCACTTGCGGCGGCGCTGCAGCGACGATCGACGATCCGACGCTCGTGCTGCGCGCGAACGAGCGTGTTGCTGAACTGAGCGGGATCGCCGCTACTCGTATTCGCCTTGCGGCCGAGGCAGCTTCGGTCGAGCAGGCGCTTGCCGAACTTGGCGAGGAAGACGCGGAGCTTGCGAAGGGGCGCGCCGACCTTGAGGAGGAGTTGAAGCGGCTCGTTCGTGAAGCCGGGCTGCCCGGTGATGCCGACGAAACCGCCGTGGCCGATGCACTGGAGACGTTGGGACAGGTCAATGAGGATACCGGCTCGCGCGACAGCCTCCAGCGTCAAGTGACCGGTATTGAACAGGACCGTACCGCTTTCGAAGTCGAGCTCGCTGAGGTGCTCGCCGTCGTCGGAATCGCGCGCGAGGGAGAGCCCGTCGACCAGGCACGCCAGCTTGCAGTCTCGCTTCGCACTGCTGTTCGCAGCGAAGAGGCACTCAAGACGCACACCATTGAGCGCACCCGCCTCATTGGCGAGTTGGAACGCATTCAACGCCGGCTCAAAAACGTCGGAGCTTCAATTGAAGAGATGATGCAACTGGCGGGCGTAGCGTTTGAGACCGAGTTGGATCAGATGATCATCGGCATCGGCCGGCGTGATGCTGCTCGTACCGTCGAACGAGACGCACTCGGGGAGCTTGCCGGCACCGACAACGGAGCAGGGCTTGACGCTCTCGCTCTCGAAATCGCTTCCCTGTCGATCGAAGAGGAAGTGGCTGATCGCGCCCGCATTGAGGATCGCCGGCGTGAGGTCGCCGCGGAGCGCGAGGTCGTGGGCCGAACATTGAACGCGGCGGATGACGAAGCGGGTCGCGCCGCCAGCGAGAGCGCCGCTGCCGACGCACAGCAGACCGCGACCGACACCACCGCCGCATTGGCGCAGGCAGCGGAAGATCACATCCAGGCGGTGACCGCGGCGGCGTTGCTGCGCTGGATGCTCGATCGTCACCGCGCCACCAACCAGGCGCCGCTGATCGCGCGCGCGGGTGCATTGTTCAAACAGGTGACAGGTGGTGCCTTCACCGGGCTCACGATCGGCTACGCGAATGACGATCGGCCGGTGATTCTGGCGAGCCGCGCCAACGGCAGCGAAGTCGGCGTGGAAGCACTCAGTGAAGGCACTCGCGACCAACTCTATCTAGCGCTTCGCCTCGGCTCCATCGAAGGGCGAGCCGGGGCCGGGGCATTGCCGATAGTTTGCGATGACCTGCTCATCACTGCCGATGACGCGCGATCGGCAGCGCTCCTTAAGGTGCTCGCGGCGGCAGCCGAGCACAGCCAGGTGATTGTGTTTAGCCACCACGCCCACCTGATCGAAGTCGCGAACCGAGCAATCGGCACGGACGGGTTCAAGCTTCACAGGATTGAGCCCGCTCCCGCGATCGCCGCTTGACGCCTCCGGTGGGCCCGAACCTGTTGAGATCCATCAGTGACACTTTACCCAGCGAGCTTTGGTAAAGTGTCACGGGTGAAAAAACTGCAGGCCTCGTCACGACCGGGATTCACATCGCGCGCGCGCGTGCTAAGATTCCCATTATGTTCTACCGGGCCGACCTTTTCGACGCAGCTGACGCGGAGCAGGATGTCCCCGCTAAAAGCCTGAACTTGCCCGCGCTGATCGAACGGATCGCGGACTTCTCGCCGCGGCCGCGGTACACCTTCATGGTCCTCAATTTGATTGCTAAAGCAGCCGGCAGTAACAGCGGTTCGCCGGCCCCTATGTCACCGATGACGATGATGGCAGGATTCCACTGCGTGATTGGCTCTGCGACTCCCTCGTCCCAATCGCGAAGCGCGATGCGCGTCGGCTGATCATCGTCGAGGAAGTCAGGGCGGCGCTCGCGGAGCAAAACGCCTTGCCGGACGATCCTGACGAAGCGGCACGCGTTATCGACACTGAAGTGCGGACGCGCGTGCGGCACTCCGGCCGCTGCAACGTCAGTCGGGCGGTCTCCGATCTTGTGCGTGCCGGACTTGTGCGACGGCACTATCAGGGGTTCCGGGTCGATCATCATAATCGCGGGGCGCAGCGCGAAGCGGTCTATACTATCACAGAGGCAGCGGCCGGGGCGCTGGGCTCCTCGAGAGGCTAGAAACGCCGAGCCGAACGCGGCAGCTTTCACTCCATTCGAGGTTTCAGCAATTCGTTGAAACCGAGAATCTGCTGAAACTCCCCCTGAGCGGGTGGGCGCGTAACCGAGCTCGTCGAAGAGGCCAACCGGCGTCCGACGGCGATCCGGGAAACGTTCATGAAGCCGTTTGGAAAGGCGAAGCCGAAAGTCAGGTAGCCTTTGACACGATCTCGCCCTCGGTCTTATATATGCGCCCGTATCGCCGTTATGGTGCATTATATGAGACCTTATGCGAACCGCTGTTCCTGACCTCCTGCCTGCCAAAGTGAAGCGCACGCTAGCCAAGCTGGGCGCGGACATCGCGCTCGCCCGCAGGAAGCGCAGTCTGACCACCGTCATGATGGCTGAACGGCTCGGCGTCGCGAAAAGCACCTACCTCAAGGTGGAGAAGGGTGATCCGAGCGTCGGCATGGGCACCTATGCCATGACCTTCTTCGTTCTCGGCTTTGATCAGGCGCTCGGCGAGATCGTCGACCCAAAACGTGACGATCAGGGCTTGCTCTTGGACGCGGAGCGGCTGCCCCAGCGTGTTCGCGCCCGGCGAACGTTGCGCGCGCTATGAGGCGAACGATCGATGTTCACCTCGGCAAGGGGAAAACATCGCTCGGCACGCTGCGCTATGACCAGCAGGGTGCCCGCGAGAGTGCCGCATTCGAGTATGCGCCCGGCTGGTTGGGCGACGCTGAGCGGTTCGCAATCGAACCGGGACTTCCCCTCGTTACCGGACCGCAATTTCATCGCAAGACACGGGATGGCTCCATCTTCCATGCCGCGATCGCCGACACTGAGCCCGATGGCTCGGGTAAGCGCGTGATTCAGCGACCACGCGAAGCGTCGCCAGCAGGCGCGC
>JACDGO010000036.1 GCA_013821585.1 Sphingomonadaceae bacterium | reverse complement strand
GAGGACAGAACGTACCTGTCGTCGTTCGTCCGCCAGCTCGTCCGCGCCGACGGCAAGCCGATCTCGGTCCAGGAAGAGCGGCTGATACACGACGGCATCGCTGCCGTGATGAAACTCGATGTAGCCGATCGCTCGCTGAGCGCGCTGCGCTCGATGCTCGGCATGAAAGACGCAAGCGGCGTCGGCGCACGGCTCGAAAAATGGACATCCGAAGGTTCTCTCGGCTGGGTGTTCGACAATCCGGCCGACAGCATGACGCTCGATGCCCGGTTGGTCGGTTTCGACATGACCGACTTCCTCGACAATTCCGACATTCGCACCCCGGTCATGCTGTATCTGTTCCACCGGATCGACCATCTCCTGACCGGCGAGCGGATGATTATCTGCATCGACGAGTTCTGGAAGGCACTCGGCGACGAGGCGTTCCGGCGCTTCGCACAGGACGGGCTGAAGACCTACCGCAAGCGCAATGCGGTGCTGGTGTTCGCGACCCAGTCGCCGACGGATGCGCTCAAGAGCGACATAAGCCATTCGATACTCGAACAGGTCGCCACCAAGATCATGCTGCCGAATCCGTTCGGCGCACGGCGCGATTACGTCGAGGGCTTCGCGCTGTCGGAGGCCGAGTTCAAACTGATCCGCGAAGACCTCGCCCCCGAGAGCCACAGGTTTCTGGTCAAACAGGGCCACGACAGCGTGGTCGTCGAACTCGATCTGAGCGGTCTCGCCGATGCGCTGGCCGTCCTCTCGGGCCGTGCCGAAACCACGGCAATTGTCGATGACATCATCAAAGAGGCCGGCACCGATCCCGCCGTCTGGCTGCCCCTCTTCCACCAACGGCGGCGTCCCACTTGAAAGGTCAAGACAATGAAAAAGACCATGATGGCGCTTTGCGTGAGTGTCGCGTTCCTGGCTCCGTTGCCCGCGATGGCGCAGGGTATCGCCGTCTACGACAACGCCAATCTGCTCCAGCAGGTGCAGGCCGTGCGGCAAGCCCTTCAGGTCGTCGCTCAGGGCAAGCAGCAGATCGCCGAAGCACAAAAGCTCTACCAGGATCTGAACAAGCTCACCGACATTCCAAGTCTCGCCCAGCAACTCCAGACCGACGCGCTGCGACAGCTCGATACCTCGACCGGCTCGCTGCAAGGGTTCGGGACCGGCAAGCTCGATGTCGTCGGCGCGGGCCGCGGGAAAGCTGAATCCGTCTATCGCGGACTGCTCGCACAGCTCGGTGTCGGCGGGTCCGATCAATCGCGGGCAGCCTTCGATCTCAACGCGCGCAACATCGGTATTCAGGCGGGGCTCGCCGAGAACATCGGCTCGGCGGTCACGTCACGCGCGCAAGGTCTCGATCAACTGCGCAGCCGCCTCGCGACCGCAGGCACGTCGAAGGAAGTCGCCGACCTGACCGCCCGGCTCCAGCTCGAATCCGCCGCGATGCAGAACGACCAACTCCGGTTGCAGGCCATCGCGTTGCAGCAACAGGCGGACGATCGCACTCGGGCTGCCGCCGCGGACGCCGATCTATTGAAGCGCCGTGCCGCGGCGCTTTCATATTATCGCGGGCAATAGGGTGCGGATGCTCGGCGCAGCATTGGCGTTCATAAGCCTGTTTACGGGAAGCAGCACGTCCACACCCCCCGCGGACATGCCGCTCCGCGACGCCAAATATTATGAAGCGAACCCGGCGGAAATGCCACCGATGCAGACAATCTGCGAGCAGTGGAAAGCCTCGAAGGTGCCTGTCACCGCGTTCCCATCGGTCGTTGTGAGCAACTGCCACGCCGTACTTGAAGCCAGTGAGTTCGCGAAGCGGCAGGCGGCGCTGCGCGCGTATCGGGGCGAGAAATGACTGCCTCTGCGAGCGAGCGGTAGCGCGGCATGGACTTTACCGGCCATGTCTTCACCACGATGTTCGAGGCGCTCAACAGCGCGCTCGCCGGCGTCGTCGGCAAATATGCCGCCGTGATCGGCATCGTGGCGCCCGCGTTGCGGATCGGCATCGTGATCTACATATCGCTGCTCGGCTACGCGATCATGCGCGGCGCAGTGCAATATCCTTTTCGCGAATATGTCTATCGCGGCGTCCAGCTCGCTTTCCTCTATTTCGCGGTCACGTCGCTTTACGGCACGCAGATCGGATTGTTCGCTCTCGGCGGACTGCCGGGGCAGTTCGCGACCGCACTCGGCGGCGCGGATGTCGGCGGCCTTGGCGGGTTCTACGACAAGCTGGCGGGTTCGGGCTTCGCGGCCGCCGAAACGATGCGTACGATCGCCGACAATTATCTGAAAGCGCATACCGGCATATTCCCCGATTTCGGTTACGCGGTGCTGTCGGCGGTTATGGTCTTCGCCGTCATCGTTCTGACGGTCGTATGTGCCGCGATCGGCTTTGTGATCAGCGCGTTTGGACTGTTCGCACTCGCGCTGCTGTCGATTGTCGGGCCACTCTTTGTCGCAGCGCTCCTGTTCGAGTCCACGCGCGGCTATTTCTTCTCGTGGCTCGGCGCGTGCATCAATTATCTGATGCTGATCGTCTTTGCGCTCATACTGACATTATTTCTGACCCAGATCGGCGAAACGATACTCGCCACGATTTCCGAGAACGACGACATCGCGTTCGTGGCGGTCAAGGCCATCGCCTTTTATACGCTCGATTTCTTCTTCTTCCTGCAGATCCCCGGGCTCGCCGCGTCGCTGGGCGGCGGAGGCCCGGCGCTCGCCAATCAGTTCGCGTCCGCAATCGCGGCAGCGGGCGGCTTCGTGGCCGGTCGCGGCATGAGTGGCACACGCGCAACCAGCCAAGCGATCGCCCGAGGCGTTTCACGCGGAATCGACCGCTATCGCGGTTCCGGCGCCGTCAGCCGGGGTCGATCATGAAGGACGACCAATGCGCCAGGGCATAAAGATCGCGGTTCTGGGACTCGTGCTGATCGCGCCCGTCAGCATGAGCCTTGCCGCGTCCAAATCTCCAAAGCTCGCGCGCTGTGACGGGAAACATCGTCGTCCGGCCAATGTCTATGGGTCGATACTGCCGACAGTCGATCCCGCAAATGGAACGGTGATCCCCGCCAGCGCGCCGAAGGGCGGCGTCGACGTATTTCCACTTGTCGATCCGGCGAAGCCAAATCCGCGTAGCACGCCGCCACGTCCCAGCGACAAGCCCGCACCGAAAGTGCCACCGATCAGCGCGATCACGCCGCCGACCTCCTACGGGAGTTGCTGAACATCATGGCAGGGGGCATCAGCGACAAGGACGATCTGAAAGCGTATTTCGCCGAGGCCGCGAGCTGGGATCACGACCGGCTGCTGGCGGCGAACCGGTCGAAGCGACTGGCGTGGACTGTTGCCGCCCTCGCGGGCGGGCTGGCGATCACCGGCGTTGCCGCGGTGGCGATGCTCGCCCCGCTCAAGACCGTCGCACCCTATGTCATCACCGTCGACAAGGCGACCGGAGCCAGCGAGATCACCGCGCAGCTCTCGGGCGCGAACCGCGTGAGCTATGACGAAGCCGTCTCGAAATACTTCCTCGCCGATTACGTCCGCAACCGCGAGGGGTGGATTCCGCAAGCGCGCAAGGAGTTCTTCGAGGGCGTGCTGGCGATGTCGGCGCGCGACGAGCAGGCCCGCTGGATTGCCTTTTACTCGAAGGACAACCCAAAGTCGCCGCAGGCGATATTCACCGATCTCGACACCGTGTTCATCGCGATCAAATCGGTGACGTTCGTCTCCAAGAATGTGGCGCAGGTGCGATTCACCAAGACGCTCCAGCATGGCTCGATCGCGACCGACACGCCCGCCATCGCAACCATCACCTTCGACACCACCGACACGCCGACGACCGAGCAACAACGGTTCAAGAACCCGCTGGGCCTTGAGGTGCAGACCTACCGCGCCGATCTGGAGGTGACGCAATGAAGACTCTGCTCCCATGGGCGGCCATCGGGCTAGTTGCTGCGGGCACTCCGGTCCTCGCCAGCGAAACCCCGCACAAGACGGCGCAAGACGATCGCATTCGCGAAGTCGTCTATAGCGACACCCAGGTGTTCCGCATCGTCGGCGTATTCCGCTCGGCCACGCAAATTGTATTTTCGCAGGGCGAGCGCGTCGAGCATGTCGCACTCGGCGACACGGTATCGTGGGAAGTGGCTCCGGCCGAAAACTCGCTGTTCATCAAGCCGCGCGAGCTGGCGGGTTCGACAAATTTGATCGTGCTGACCCGTTCGAGCGCAGGCGTTCGCACCTACACGTTCGAGTTGAGCGCGCGTCGCGGCCGTATCGGGGGGCGCGATGCCGACACCTTCTTCAAGGTCGTCTTCCGCTATCCGCTCGAAGAGGCCGCTGCCGCGCAAGCCGCGGCAACGCAAGCGGCCTATGCGCGCGCGGTCGCGCTGCAAACCGGCGCAATCCGCTCTGCGCTCGATCTCGCTGTCCTCGAAGGCAGGCGCAACCTCCGCTATAGCGTTCAGGGGCCATCGGCGATCCAGCCGTCCGAAATCACCGACAATGGCCAGTTCACCGCGCTGCGCTTCCCCAATCAGCGCGAGCTGCCCGCGTTCTTCGCGGTCAATCCGGACGGGTCCGAAACCATCGTTCCCTTCGATGTCCGCGACGAGTTCGTCATCATCCACGGCGTGTTCCGCCAGCTCCGCTTGCGACGCGGCAAGGAAGTGCTGTGCGTGTTCAACGAAGCGCAGGATTTTTACGGCCGCGATCCCAAAACGGGCACCGCCTCGTCGGTCGTCGAACGCACGACGGAAGGACAGCGATAGTGGACGAAACACCAAGCGAACGCTTCACCGTCGATCACACGCCGAACCCCGGCGACATCGAGCGAACGCCGGTGGGCGAACGCTTCAATAAAATGCCGCCGATCGCGGGCGCGGCGATGGACCCGAAAAAGATCATCGGCCTCGCCGCTGCCGCCGGCGCCGTTATGTTTACGGTGCTGGCGCTTGGCTCGGGGATCAGCGGCAATTCAGCGCTCCCGCCGGTCAAGCCCAAGCCCGCGCTCGAACCGGCGCGCTATGATCCGAACACCGTGATCGCACCGACGCTAGCGGCGGCACCGACCGATCCCAACGCACCGATACCTTTGAATGCTGCGCAGGTGCCGCCGATCGTGGGTCAGCCCGGCCAAGTCGGTAGCGCGACGCAACCACAACCGCGGCAGGCATCGCCCGCGCAGGTGCTGCGCGAAGCGGCACGGCGTTCGTCGCTGATTGCCTATGGCGGCGAGCGCGACGGTAGCGCGACGAGCAGCGAAGGCTATCCGCCGCAAGGCGATGGAGCGGGGTCGGGCCCGCGCGTCGCACCGCGCGAACCCACCAATCTCGAAACGCTGCGACGCGCGTCGGTGATCGGGCAGGCGCAAGCCCGGCTACTTCCCGACCCCAACTTCCTCGTGACAGCAGGCACTTTCATTCCCTGCGTGCTGCAAACCGCGATGGATAGCAGTCAGCCGGGGTTCGTGACGTGCGTCATTCCGCGCAACGTCTATTCGGACAATGGCCGCGTCGTTCTGATGGAGAAAGGCACCAAGGTCTTCGGTGAATATCAGGGCGGTCTCAATCGCGGCCAATACCGCTTGTTCGTGTTGTGGAACCGCGCGGTAACGCCGCACGGCATCGCCATCGACGTTGCCTCGCCCGCGACCGACTCCTTGGGACGCAGCGGCCTCGATGGCCGCGTCAACAACTTCTTCTGGCAGCGCTTCGGCACCGCTTTGCTGTTTAGCCTTGTCGAGGATGCCGCGACCGTCGGCGTCCAGGCCGTCGGCAATCAGGGCGCGAACACTACGCGGGTTCCCTCCGATGCTGCATCGACGATCTTGCAGCAAAACGGCGAGATCAAACCCGTGCTGCGCAAGAACCAGGGCGAGGATGTCGGGATCACTGTCGCGCAGGATTTCGATTTCTCGAGCGTCTACGGTCTCTCGCTCAAATAATGGCCGCGCCCGGCAAAAACACCGCTGTCCTCGACAGCGTAACCGCGCCGCTTCGCAAATATCTTGACGACGCCAACGTCACCGAGCTCGTCATCAACGTCCCCGGCGAAGTCGGGATCGAGCGGCGCGGCGGATGGACGTGGGAAAGCGAGCCCGCGCTCGACTACAAAAGCCTGATGGCGCTGGCGACCGCGGCCGCGGCCTATACCGCGCAGGACATCAACCGCGAAAACCCGATCGTCTCGACGATCTTCCCAACCGGCGAACGCGTGCAGATCATCGTGCCGCCCGTCGTCCCCGACGAAACCGTCTCGATCACTGTGCGCAAGCCCTCGACGGTGACGCTGACGCTCGCCGACTTCGAGACGGCTGGTCTGTTCGCGCACACTCGGATCGCCGAAAAGGCCGTCACGATGGTGGAACGCGATCTGCTCGCGCTGCTTCGCGACGGCCGCCATGTCGATTTCTTCACCGCGGCCGTCGAAGCGCGTCTGAACATCCTGATTTCCGGCGGGACGGGTTCGGGTAAACCCGGCGCTTCACGGCGCCGCGCGCTTCGCGACCGAACGCGAATTACGCCTCCACGGATTTCGCAGCGCCTCGGGCATCGTCGTTGGCCGCAAGCGCGGCAAGTTTCTGACCTTCGGCGGCTCCGAATATGTCATCGTCGAAGCGCCAACGCGCTCGGGAAAAGGCGTGGGCATCGTCATCCCGAACCTGCTCACCTGGCAGGGCTCGGTGGTCGTCCTCGACGTGAAGCGCGAGAATTAACGACGTCTCGGCGGGGTTCCGCAGCGCTCACGGGCAGGATGTCTTCCTGTCCAATCCGACCGACCGTGAGGGCCGGACGGCGCGCTACAATCCGCTCTCCTATATCGACCGCACCGATCCCGACGATGTGATCATAGAATTGCAGAAGATCGCGACGATGTTGTTCGTCGCGCCCGAGCATGGCGAAGCGTTCTGGGAGACCGGCGCGCGCACGGGCCTTACCGGCGTCGGCGCCTGGCTCGCCGAAGCGACCGACAGTCCGTTCACCCTCGGTGAAATCTACCGGCACATGACCGAAGGCGACGTTCGCGCCTTCTTCAAGCGCGAACTCGCCAAGCCGTCGCTGTCCCTTTCGGCGGGCTGCCGCACGGCGCTTTCCGATTTTGCCGGCGGGTCGGACAACAGCTTCGCCGACATCAAGAAGACCATCACCAACGTCCTCGGGCTGTGGCTCAACCCGGTCGTCGATGCGGCGACATCGGCGAGCGATTTCGATCTGCGCGATCTTCGCAAACGCCCGATGTCGACCTACCTCGGCGTTTCGCCCGACGAACTCGACCGGATCGCGCCGCTCTACAATCTGCTGTTCCAGCAACTGATCGACCTGAACGTCCGCGACCTGCCCGATGAGATGACGCCGGTGCCGGTCCTCGTCATCCTCGACGAATTTGCGTGGATCGGGCGCGCCTCGGTGATCGCCAGCGCATTCTCCTATGTCGCGGGGTACGGCATCCGCCTGCTCCCGGTCATCCAGTCGCGGTCGCAGTTGCGCGGCGTTTATGGCGAGCATGTCGCCGACGAGATCGTCGCCAATTGCGGTGTCGAGGTCGCCTTCACCCCAAAAGAACTGCGCGGCGCCAACGAGCTGTCGGAACGCATCGGCTATATCGGGCAGGACAGCGTCACCAAGTCGCTGACGATCGATGGCCTGCTCGCCAACCGATCGAAGTCGATTTCGGAACAGCGCCGGGCGCTGTTGTTGCCGCAAGAGCTGATGCAGTTCCCGACCGACAAGCTGATCCTGCTGCGCGGCGGCGTCCCGCCGATCGTCGGCGACAAGATCTTCTACTTCAAAAGCCGCTTCTTCGGCGCGCGGGCCTACCCCGCGCCCGTATTGCCCGCAAGCGAAAGAGCGAAAAACAAGATTGTTGCCATCGGACCGTGCCGAGACATGACGGAGCAAGAGGCCGAAGGACACCCGGCCAATCCCCTGACGATGAAGATAATCTACACGCGCGATCACCCGAGCGCCTTGCTCGACGTGCGAACGGCAATGGACGGCGACCGAATAACCGGAAACTTAGATGAAGGCGACGAACATGCGTGACAAGCTCGAGGGCGACGCTCCATCGGGGCAAAGCCGCGCTAGGACTACCAAGCCCGCAATCGAAAAGCGCGCTCCGGCAAAGCCCAGGCGCAAGCCCGAAACGCCGACCTTGACCGACGACCTGACGGGCAAGTTCCTGCGCGTCGGAAACAAGCTCTACCGGGCATCGGATGACAAGAAGCCGATCGTCAGGCTCAAACCCGACCGGCTTACGACAAGCAACATTGATGCGCTTCCGGACATCCTAAGGATTGCCAAGGCGAACGGGTGGACGTCGATCAAGATCAACGGTGGGGGCAGATTCAAGAAGGCGGCGTTTCTTGCCGCTGCGGCACAAGGGCTGGATGTCGAAAACTACACGCCGTCGAAGGTCACCCAGGCCGAAGCCGATCGGTTGCGGGCAAGACTCGCTAAACGTGCGGAGCGCCGCGACGCCCGTAACACGGCCGCCAAAGCGCCGAGCCAGCTCGATGAAGCGGGCCAGCGGAAAGCTCTGTCAGAGCGGTTCCTCCGCCAATCTCACGCGCAAAACGCGCGCGACCCCGAACTGCGCCACGAGCAGAGCCTTGTAGCTCAGGCGATCTCGATTGCGCTAGCGCGCTATCCCAATGATCCGGTCAAAGCGTCGAAGGATGTGGAAGCCAGCGGCAGCAGAGCGAACCCGCGATCACCGCTTCCGCTCACTCGCCCGGTTCCGCCGGGCGGGGCTTTGTCGCCTACAAAACGCCGACCTGCGACGCCATCGGTGCGACGTGCTCCTTCGACTTCGCGCCGGCAAGCGCCGCAGCCCTGGTCAGCGCGGCGTCACGCTCATCTTCACCAGCGCGGCCCAATCGTCGGGCGGGTCGCCCTTGTCGAGCATCGTCTTGAACACGGCATAGGCGTCGGTCTTCGATCCATAGGTCCGCAAGCTGTCGCGGTCGTTGACCCACGCGAAGACGATGATCTTGGCGCTGCTGCTGTAACGGAAAAACAGGCGAAACCGGCCACCACCGAACTTGGCGCGGAACCAGTGCTTGCGCGCCGGTCCCAGAGTGTCACCTTGGCGGAACTCGGGACGCGTTGGATCGACCGGAATAACCTCGAACATCAACTTGCGCATCGCCGCGAGCAGCTTGGCGTTCGCGGTCGATGTATAGCCCTCAGGGTCTTTGTTGCGCGACTTCTCGACCGCCGTTGTCAGCTTCTCGAGCTGGTCGAGAAACAGCGGATGCGCGTAGAGCGTCCAGCCGTTGACAGCGATCATGCGTGTCGAGGGCGCGGGCTATAGTGCGACGTCGCCGTCGATCTCGTCATCGAGATCGACCGGCATCGCCTCGGTCAGCGACGCGATGCCCGCCGCGAGGTCGGGCGAAAGCGCCTTCACCATTTCGGGCCGCTGCTTGATGTCAGCCGCGAGAAACCCGAGAAACGTCTCGATGGCGGGGTCTTCGTCGCTGTCGGCGCGACACACGGTGACGCCGCCATCGCCGACCCGGAAGGCGATGCGTCCGCCATAGTCGACACCCAGCACCTGACGCACCGCTTTGGGAACGGTCGTCTGCCCCTTGGCGGTGATCGTGCTGATCTCTTCGAGCGTAACGGCCATGCGACCCTCCATGCAATCGTTGATGTAAGGGATATTCCTTACCAAATCAACGGCGTCGCAATACGGCATGATCCTATCGCCATTCGCAAAGGCTCGCGTTCACCAAATGGTCCGCAATCGACCCAAGCTGATTTCGGGATTCGGACATGACCTCTCCTGACCGCGAAGCGACCTGTCCTCACCTTCTTCGCGCAATCGGCGCCGCCCGGAACGGGCGGCTTGCGTCCCGTCCAGCATGGAAGGAACGCGCGCCGAATGGTTCAAAAATGAAACGGGGTGAGCAGCAAACTGCTCACCCCGTTCACGTTCGAACCTCTAGGCGGCTTCGGCTTCCTCGAAGTCGTCCGCTTGTTCTTCGTCAATGCCGTTCTCGAATGGCGTTGACGCGTCCTCCGCTTCGGGTTCCGGCTCGGCGATCACAAGGGTAGGCGGCAGCCATCCGCGCCCCGCCATCCGCTCGGCGGCGGCAGCGGCGAGTTCGTCCTTCTTCATCTTCGCGCAATTGTCGGCGGCGGCTTTGCCCAACACCCCGGTCATGATCCTGGCGATGGCAGGCTTCTTGAGCCGGGCATAGAAGGCGACGGGCGCTTGCCACTTGCTGACCAATTCGACACCGCTGGCGTGTGCCATCTGGTCGAACCGCCGGTGGGGACGGTCAGGGCGTGTTCCTGACGACAAGCCCCCATTGATCTGGCGCGCGACAAGCAACGCCAGCAACCGGCCCTTGGCCTCGACATTCATCGCCCGAATGGCGGTGAACCGGTTGACCTCGGCAAGCTAGTCGATGGCCTTGGGCTTCACGCGCCGCACGTTCAACGGCGACAACCGAAGCTGCGAGAGTTTTACGGTTTGGAGGGTCATGGTCGTGATCCTTGATTGAATGATTTGGTGCTGGTCAGAACATTTCGATCTGGTCGCGCATCGGATCCCAGAACCCCACGTCGAGCGGGCGCTTTTCACGGCGGCTGCATCGGCTGCCCGGCAAGCCAGCCAAGCCGTTCGCCCACGCTGACGGGTGCCACGCCCACCATCATGATCTGATCGGGGTCGGGCGCGGTGATGGCGGGAAGGTCTTTGCGCTTCATGGGGATTGCTCCGCTCACGGGATGAGGCAGCCGACCGGCTGACGCTGGCGGGCGTCCCGGGCCGCTCAATATTCATCGGAAAGCATGATGGTCAGGACGCGTCGCGTGACGGTCGGGTCGGCGGCATCCGCGCCCGCAAAGCGAAGATCGCGGTCGTAACAGTCGATCTTCCAGAACACGCGCTCGCGCTCGTCGTCGCACAGCCGCGGGCGCTCGGTCGTCCAGCGGCCATCCTCAAGCTGATAGACGCAGCCGAAATCGCGCTCGCCGTGGGTCGTTGCCCTCGTCGAACACGTCGAAGGTCTCGATCAACTCGCGGACGCGCGACTGGTCGGCATCGGGCAGCGACCGGAACCCGACCGTTGCGACGGCGCTGCACGCGACCCCCATTGGGC
>JACDGO010000490.1 GCA_013821585.1 Sphingomonadaceae bacterium | reverse complement strand
AGGCTGGCCTGCGGTTCTGATCCGATACGGCAGCGCCGATCCGGAGCGTGTCAGCGCTATGATCGAGCGCTCGCGCGAGTGGACCGCCGCCAAGCCGAAGGTCAAGCAGCGCACAAAGAAGTGACGCGCAGCTTCGATCACTTCGCTGCGATCGACTGGTCGGGCGCGGTCGGGCCGCGTCAACGCGGAATCGCCGTCGCGATTTGCCCGCTCGGCCGCGAAGCGCCCGCGCTCGTGCGGCCCGATCATATGTGGTCGCGCGGCGAAGCGCTCAAGTGGCTGGCGGACGAGATGCCGGCTGAAACGCTCGTTGGACTCGATCTCGGCCCGTCGCTTCCCTTTGCCGACAAGGGCGCATTCTTCCCCGGCTGGGAGCGAAGCCCAAGTGACGCGCGCTCTCTCTGGGCGCTGGTCGAGGACATCTGCGCCGACGATCCGTATCTCGCCGCTTCGAGCTTCGTCGATCACGTCGAGGCCGCGCGGCATTTTCGCCGACATGGCGGCCGCACGGGCGAGCTGTTCGGCGCGGGGCGCGGGCGGCTGCGCGTGACCGAACAGGCGCAGCGCGCGCAGGGGCTGAACCCCTATAGCAACCTTAACCTTGTCGGCGCAGCACAAGTTGGAAAATCGAGCCTGACGGGCATGCGCCTTCTCCACCGCCTCGACGGGGTTCTACCGATCTGGCCGTTCGATCCCCTGCCCGCCTCCGGCTCGCTCGTCGTCGAAATCTACACGAGCATCGCCGCGCGCTACGCGGGATTGCCTAAGGGGCGCAGCAAGGTCCGCGACTTGGCGACACTCAACCGCGTGCTCGCGGCGCTCGACAACGACCCGCACGAAGCCCTCGCACGCTACGACGATCATGCGACTGACGCGATCATGGCGGCGGCGTGGCTACGACGTGTTCACGCAGACGCAGACTTGTGGCGGCCGACGGAGCTCACGTTTGCGCTGGCCGCCACCGAAGGCTGGACGTTCGGCGTCCGTTAGCGGCAACGCACATTGCGGTTCGAGTTGCGGTCAATCGACGATCCGATCGCCGCTCCCGCGCCCGCGCCCAAAAGCGTTCCGAGCAGGCTCGAGTTGCCGTTCGTAATCGCGTTACCGAACAGCGCGCCGACGCCCGCTCCGATTATCAGGCCGGTGGTTCCGTCAGAGCGGCGGCAATAATAGCGCCCGTCGTTTCCCCGATAGACGCGGTCGTTGTACGCAAGCTGCCGCTCGCGATAGCTCGGATCGTCGCGATAGTAGCGGTCGGCGTAATAGCCGTTGTAGGTAGGGTCTGTCCGGTTGTAGTCGTACTGGCGATAGCGGCGCCAATCCATGCGGTGCTGGGCGCGCGAGCTGTCGTTGGAACGATCGCCATATTGGGCAAGCGCCGGCAGCGCCGGCGTCACTGCGGCCGCGAGTGTCGCGGCAAGGATCAATCTACGCATCTTCGTCTCCATCATATCTCGCGGCCCCGCGTCGTTTGCTCAACCCCCGAACGCCCGGTCGGTTGCGCTGGCGGGCTGGACGCGCATCGCGCGGTGTCGCATTGGGACGTGGAGCCGGCTTAGCTCAGTTGGTAGAGCACCTGATTTGTAATCAGGGGGTCGCGGGTTCGATTCCTGCAGCCGGCACCAGCGCGCCGAGCGCTGCGATCAGGCGATCGACCTCATCGACGGTGCTGTAATGGCACAGGCCGACGCGAAGTAGGCCGCCCTTATCGTCCAGGCCGAGTCGCGCGAGCACCTCGGTCGCGTAGAAATGGCCCGACCAAGCGAAGATGCCCCGCGCGGCGAGGTGTGCGGCGATCCGGTCCGGACGATGCCCCGCGAGCGTGAAGGAGAAAGTCGGCACGCGGCCGTCCATAGTAGGCAGTCCCCAGAGCTTCAGATCGTCGATCGTCGCGAGACCGCGCAACAGGTGCTCGCCCAGCTCGCGCTCATAGGTCGTGATGGCGCGCATCGCCGCGCACAGGCGGTCACGGCGGTTCGCGCCCTCGCCCAGCCCTTCGAGATAGGCGATCGTACCGAGTACGCCTGCCTGCCCCTCGAACGACTGCGTGCCGGTCTCGAAGCGGACGGCGTGCGGCTGCGACGAGGCGGGACGCACCTTATAGGCTTCGAGCTGCCCGATCACGCTCGCGCGGCCCCAGAGCACGCCCTGATGCGGGCCGAAGAATTTATAGGGCGAGCAGACGAGGAAATCGCAGCCGAGCGTTGCGATGTCGGTAACGACATGCGGCACCGACTGCACCGCGTCGACATAAAGCAGCGCGGCGGAATGCGCGTGAACGACCCGGGCAATCTCCGGCACGTTGTTGAGCG
>JACDGO010000489.1 GCA_013821585.1 Sphingomonadaceae bacterium | reverse complement strand
ATTCAAAGCAGCATCGATTTCAGTCGCAAGATCGTGGGGCGGTATCTCCCCTTCACTAAATTGGGCCGACCAATAGGTCTCTTGGTTAGTTCCTGTCAGAGGGGTGCCGTTTGGTGTTGTTAGAGCCGGTCCCGGAAATCTGCACAGGCTGATAAGTGGAGTTTCTGCCTGACGGCGGGCACGCTGTGCCTGCGAATCAGGAGAGATCATGCCGAGACGACCGCGCCGGAATCACACACCGGGCTTCAAGGCGAAGGTTGCAATTGCAGCGATCAAAGGCGATCGGACGCTTGCTGAGCTTGCGGAGCAGTTCGACGTCCACCCCAATCAAATCACGACGTGGAAGGCGCAGCTCGAAGGCGGGGCTGCCGATGTTTTTGACGCCGGCAATGGAGCGAAACCGCCTGCGGTCGACGTGAAGTCGCTGCACGCCAAGATCGGCGAGCTGACGCTGGAGAACGATTCCTAAGAAACGGTGGCGCCAGCTTTTGGCTCCAGCGGCTGGAGAACAAAGCCAAATGCCTTGGCGCGCCGATGCAAACTGTTCACCACTCGGGTGCGGTAGCGTGTCTCGTAAGCCGACGCACCTGGGTCGACGTACTCCATTCCGTGGCGCACGGCATTGTAGAACAGGACTGCCACTTTGCGTGCGGTGGCGGTGACCGCCTTGGCCTTGCCGATGCGCGCCGAGAGCCGCCTGTAGAAGGCGCCAAGCGCGGTGTCGGTGCGGCCGACGGTCACGGCAGCAAGCCGCAGAAGTGCCGCGGCGCGCCCACCGGACCGGCGCGTTCGCGACGAAAGCACTTTGCCACCGGAGATTTTGTTGCACGGCGCTAAGCCTAGCCAGGAGGTAAAATGCTTTGCGCTCGGCCAGGAGGAAAGATCATCGCCGCATTCCGCGATCAGCTTCAGAGAGAGGTAAGGACCGAGGCCATCGATCCTGGTAATGTCCTTTCCGAGCAACCGGAACAGTGCGGCGCGGGCATCGAAAGCGAGGGCGTTCGCTTGATCGGCTCTGCGTCGACGTCGCGGCGGTGGCACGGGCTCTGATCCGGAACGGCCGCGATCGGCCGTGAGAAGCTCCAATACGGCTTCGATCCTGACGTCGCAGGCTGACGCCTTCTCGTGGTACGCCTCGTACAGGGCGAGTGCTTGCTCCAGCGCAAACAAATGCTCGTTGCGGTAGCTTCCGGTAAGCGCCTTCGCGATTGTCTCAGCACTGGAGTGGCAGCTGTAATGGCGCAAGCCCGCCAGCACCTCGGGGTCGCGCTCGCCGGCAATGATCGCGCGAATGATCCGCAGGCCGGTCGCACCGGTGACGTCGGCGACGACGTGGTGTAGCTGCAGATTCATCTCGGTCAGTGCCTTCTGCATATGCTGGATATGTGAGGCGGCATACTCGAGCAGGCGCTCGCGCTGACGCACGTAGGCACGCAGCTCGGCGATCTGGCCTTTGGGCCGAAAGCTGGCGCGCAGCAGCCCGTGCGAATGCAGCCGCTGCAGCCACTGCGCGTCGCTGACATCGGTCTTGCGCCCTGGCACGTGCTTGGCGTCGCGCGCATTGACAAGACACACGGTGAACCCACGGGCATCGAGAAGCTCGAAGATCGGAATCCAATAGACGCTGGTCGATTCCATGACGACGGTTTCGACGCCACATTCTGTAAACCATTCGACCAGTTGATTTAGGTCGGCCGTGAACGTGCCGAAGCTGCGGACTGGCTCAGACGCGCGATCTGCCCTTACGGCAGCCATGTGCATGGTCGCCCCGATGTCGATAGCAGCCGCGTTCGGATGGACCGTCGGCATTGTACGGTCGAGCTTGGACTTCGATTGCTTGTGGCTCATTCCTTATCCTCCTGCTGACATAGCGGAAGGGCTGAGCTGCGCCATTTATCAAATTCCTAAACGGGATCGCCGGGACGGCGTCACCACTCTCAAGTGCGCAACAGCTCATGGACCAGGTTTTTTGACGGGGTTGTAAGCCACCAAAATCATATCGGCCGCTCCCTTCCGAACCCAGTCTAGCGCCGTCCGTTTCTATCCCACAGGGGGCGCGCACGGCGCCCAGCTCAGTTTTTTAGAGGGCGCGCTCACCAAGGCGGGATTGCTGAGCGCAAAGCGATGATCGACCGTGAGCACGATCTGCCGATCACCAAGCAGGCGAAGGTTCTACAAATCAGCCGCGGCAGCGTCTACTACCTGCCGCGCCCGGTCCCGGATGCCGAGCTTGCGATCATGCGGCGTCTCGACCGGCTGCACCTGGAGTTCCCCTTCGCCGGTTCGCGGATGTTGCGAGGCCTACTGGCTGCCGAAGGGGTGCAAGAC
>JACDGO010000488.1 GCA_013821585.1 Sphingomonadaceae bacterium | reverse complement strand
CGGCTGGACGCGCGCGCTGATGACGGGGTTCGACATCGCCGCGGTCTTCTTCCTGCTCGCGATCACGCCGGTGATACGCGAGCACGACGCGGCGGTCATTCGCCGCCACGCCTCGGAGAACGACGCCAACCGCGTCGTCCTGCTCTTCATCACCAGTGTCGTGATGGTCGCGATCCTGACGGCGGTGGCGAGCGAGATGATCGCGAAGGACGGCGACGGCCCGCCCAAGGGGCTGATCGTGGGAACACTCGCTGTCGCCTGGCTGTTCTCGAACACCGTTTATGCGCTGCACTATGCCCACCTCTATTATCGCCAAGGGAGCAAGGGCGGACTCGATTTTTCAGGCGCGGGCGATCCCGACTATGGCGATTTCGTCTACTTCGCCTTCACGCTCGGCATGACGTTCCAGACGTCGGACACCGCCGTCACCGCGCGGCATATGCGCCGCATCGTGACGATCCACAGCCTCGCCGCGTTCGTGTTCAACATCGGCGTCCTGGCGTTCACGATAAACGTGCTGGGCGGGTCCAAGTAGACGCGCCCGCTGGTCGCGGCCTAGACACGATCGCAACGCCGCCCTTACGGAAAGTTCCATTGATGACGTTTCGCCCCTTCGCGCCTGTCGTGCTGTGCCTCGCCTCGCCTCTCGCCCTCGCCGCCAACAGCGCGCCGCAGCCGGCGCCGTTCGTCGACACCATTCCCCCGCCCCGCGACGTCGATTATCCCGGCGGGACGATCGTTCTGAAGGTCGACGCGACCGACCTCGACCGCGCGATCATGCGCGTCGAGGAGACGGTTCCGGTCGCGGGCGCGGGGCCGATGACGCTGCTGTTGCCCAAGTGGCTGCCGGGCAACCACGGGCCGCGCGGACCGATCGACAAGCTCGCGGGGCTGATGATCAAGGCGAGCGGCAAAGTTCTGACGTGGAAGCGCGACCCGGTCGACGTCTTCGCGTTCCATATCGACGTGCCCGAAGGCGCGAAGGCGCTCGACCTGTCGTTCCAGTTCCTCTCCGCGACCGACAGCGATCAGGGGCGGATCGTGATGACGCAGGAAATGCTGGATCTGCAATGGGATTCCGTGTCGCTCTATCCGGCGGGCTATTTCACGCGGCGCATTCCCGTCACGGCGAGCGTCGTCTATCCGCGCGGCTGGCGCGCGTTCACCGCGCTGCGCCCGACCGCGGCGACCGGCGACACGGTGCGCTACGGCACGGTCAGCTACGAAGTGTTGCAGGACTCGCCGGTCTATGCGGGCAAATATTTCCGCAGCGACGACCTCGGCCAGGGCGTATCGCTCGATACGATCGCCGACGATCCCAAATATCTCGTCATCAAGCCCGACCAGATGCTCAGGCACCGCGCGCTCGTCGATCAGGCGGTCAAGCTGTTCGGCGCGCGCCATTTCGACCATTACGACTTTCTGTTCTCGCTCTCCGACCGGATGGGCGGCAACGGGCTCGAGCATCATCGTTCGTCGGAGGACGGCGTCGATCCGCCCTATTTCACCGAATGGGACGCGTCGCTTACCGACCACAATCTCCTTCCGCACGAATTCACGCACAGCTGGAACGGCAAGTTCCGGCGTCCGGCCGACCTGTGGACGCCCGACTTCCGTACGCCGATGCGCGACAGCTTGCTGTGGGTCTATGAAGGGCAGACGCAATTCTGGGGCTATGTGCTCGAAGCGCGCTCGGGCCTCGCGTCGAAGGCCGACATGCTTGACGCGCTGGCCAGCATCGGCGCGAACCTCGACATACGCCGCGGACGCGACTGGCGCAGCCTCGACGACACCACCAACGACCCGATCGTCTCGGCGCGGCGGCCCAAGGGCTGGGTGTCGTGGCAGCGCAGCGAGGATTATTACAACGAGGGGCTGCTGATCTGGCTCGAGACCGACGCGATCATCCGCCAGGGAACCAATGGCGCGAAGGGCATGGACGATTTCGCGCAGCTTCGGGATGAACGACGGCGACTTCGGCGAGCTGACCTACACGATCGAGGATGTCGCTACGACGCTGAACACGGTCATGCCCTATGATTGGCTGGGCTTTCTCAAGACGCGCCTGACTGAGAAGGCCGCGCGTGCGCCGCTCGGCGGCTTCACGCGCGCGGGCTATGCGATCGCTTATACTGGGGAGCCGAGCAACTTCACCAAACGCGCGATGGCCGAGGGCAAATATCTCGACCTCACCTATTCGCTCGGCTTCAACGTCGCCAAGGACGCGAAGATCGCGGGGATGGTGTGGGACGGTCCCGCCTATGACGCGGGGCTGGCGGCGGGCCAGGTGATCCTCGCGGTCAACGGCGTCGCCTATACCGACGACGCGATG
>JACDGO010000487.1 GCA_013821585.1 Sphingomonadaceae bacterium | reverse complement strand
GATGTCATCACGCGTCGCAACTATTGCGCGGCGGTTGCAGAGGCCATGGCTTCCAAGCCAACAATCGGTACCGAGAAAGGCACGCCAATGGACACGAGGGAAGGCAAGCAAACGCACGATCTGATCAGCTTTGTGGGGCTTCGCGCAAACGCTACCGCCGTCGGGCTCTTGCAACTTTCTGCCGAGCTTGTCCGCGCCGGAGTACTCGGCGATGACGCCATCAAGCGGATCAAAGAGGCGATCGTCAATGACCTCGCGCTCAATCGCCCACGCTCGCGGACCAAGGACGAATTCGAGCGAACGACGCGCCTTCGCCTCGATCGCTTGTTCGCCGGCGAAGAGCATCTCGCTGCAGCTGGGCAGCAACCGGACGGATCGTAGCGCCTGTCAGACCAAAGTGGCACGGCGGTCGGCTCGCTGCTAGCCGGGGCGCATGATCCGCAAATCCAGAGCCAGGCCGCCCAGTCCATTTCTGCGATTCAATTCATCGCCCGAGGTGATCCGGCGGCACTGTCAAAGCACGTGGCAGACGTTTTCTCATCTGGTTACGAGATTACCAATGCGCCAGTGCTCTTCGTACGGTCAGACTTCGATCCGACAAAGGTCCGCCAAGCACCGCTTTCACTGCCGCACTTTTAAGCGATCGCGATGGGCAATGAACCAGATCCCGGCTGGTTTGACAGCACTGACAGCGCCCTTGGTGATTGAAGCGGCGTGATGTCGCCGGACCCACCTGCACACGTGACGACGCCGTGGTTGATCGTCGTCCTCGCCGTCATCCTGTTCTCGGGCGCACTGTTCGGCTATGATCAGGGCGTAATCTCCGGGGCGCTGCACGGGATCAAGGCAAGCCTTGCGCTCAGTCGGCTGATGATCGCGGTCGTCACTAGCTGGGTCACGCTGGGCGCGCTGTTCGGCTCTCTCGCCGGCGGCGAGCTTGCCGATCGGTTCGGGCGCAAGCATGCGGTGCTGTTCGCCGCTGTTATGTTCACCGCAGGCTCGCGGCGATAGCCGACTCCATCGCGTCGGGCGGGCTGATGATCGAAGTCTCGCGCAGAAAGCTTGGCGTCCGCATGGCATTCATCGTGTCGAGCGCGCTGGCGATCGCGGTTGTCTGGCTAACCAATCCCCTTCAGGTCGTGGCGCTTTCGTCGCGCGCCTTTGCGGCGTACTACGCGATGCAGGCGCTCCTCGCTTTTTGGGTTTCGCTTCGCGCCGGCGCTGGCGGATGGGCGGCACGGAGCGGCTTTGCGGTCATAGGGGTGATTTGTCTCGTCGCAATGCTGGCCGGCGCGCCTGCGGAGTCCTGATCATCGCCAGATTTCGTCGCCCCACCTTCGATGCGCGCATGATGCGGACGCTCGCCGTGATGGCGCGACGCTATGGACCGACTTCGGCGGTGGGACGCCGACGCATCGCGACAGGAACCGGTGCGGTCAGCATCGGTCTCGCCGCCCTTGCCTTCGCTAAGGCGGCCGACGCCGCCAATGCCACGTTTACAGCCCGCGTCGCTTCGATCTGGTGGCTGCCATTGGTCGTTACGCCGCTGGCTTTCGGCATCATTGCGTGGGTTACGCTCCGGTTCGTGCCCGAAGCAGCGGGCTCCGGAATCCCCCAGGTCATTGCCGCGACCGCCGATCCAGGCCGCGCCAGAACAGTGTTGTTGTCGATGCGCGCAGCATTGGCGAAGCTGGTCCTAACTCTGGCCGCCCTGCTCGCCGGGGCGTCAGTCGGCCGCGAGGGACCGACCGTTCAGGTCTCCGCTGCGATCATGCTGTGGTATCACAGGCTGTTCCGCGTAGCGCTGCGCCCGTCGATGGTGATCGCGGGCGGAGCCGCGGGCGTCGCGGCGGCGTTCAATACGCCGCTCGCGGGCATTACCTTCGCGATCGAGGAACTCGCTGACGCCTATGAGCAGCGTGTCGCGCTGCTTGTAATGACGGCGATCGTCGTCGCCGGCATCGTCAGCCTCGGCCTGGCGGGAAATTACGTCTATTTCGGTGTGGTCAGCGATACGCTTGGCCTTGGGTCAGTGCTGCGCGTTGCGCCGGTCGCTGGTGTGTTTGGTGGGCTGACCGGCGGATTGTTCGCGCGCGCGATGATCGCACTGGGCCGCGACCGGGCGCGACTGATCCCCGCTCTCGCCGGCCGTCCGGTGGCTTGGGCGTTCGTTTGCGGCGTGGTGGTCGCCACTATCGGCGTTCTTAGCGGCTTGACCGTAAGCGCTGTTCTCACGCCACGGCGGGGGCGTAATTCCACGGCATGAGTTCGCTGAGGCGCTTGCGGCCATGGCCGTTGGCGAGTCTGGTGAGGGTATCGGTCAGCCAGGCTTGCGGGTCGAT
>JACDGO010000486.1 GCA_013821585.1 Sphingomonadaceae bacterium | reverse complement strand
CGGGCGGGGGTGGCCTGTCCGCAAGTGCGGCGTTCGCGGGAAAGTTCACCCCCAGCCAACTTCGACTAAGCAACAAGTTACCAAGTCTTCGTATCCTTCCCCCACCAAGGGGGAAGAGTTAGGGCGCTCCCGATGGCCGATTCCGAAGCCCGCCCCGCCGCCCCGCCGCAACGCCGCGACCTGACAACCGGGCCGATCGCGAAGACGCTGCTGCT
Source organism: Sphingomonadaceae bacterium (assembly GCA_013821585.1). GTDB lineage: Bacteria > Pseudomonadota > Alphaproteobacteria > Sphingomonadales > Sphingomonadaceae > Sphingomonas_O. The sequence continues at coordinate 2,134 of JACDGO010000486.1, read as the reverse complement.
GTTCGCGCTGCCCACGCTCGGCGCGAACGTGCTTCAGTCGCTGAACGGCTCGATCAACGCGATCTGGGTGGGGAATTTCCTCGGCGAGGCGGCGCTGGCGGCGACCTCGAACGCCAACATCGTCATGTTCCTGATGTTCGCCGCGGTGTTCGGCCTGGCGATGGCGACGACGATCCTGATCGGTCAGGCGATGGGGCGGCGCGACGTCAACATGGCGCGCCGGACACTGGGAAGCTCGATCGGGCTGATCGGCGCGCTCGGCATTGTCGTCGCGGCGATCGGCTGGCTGACCGCCCCGGCTTTGCTGCGGGTGCTCGCGACGCCGCCTGCGGCGATGCCGTTCGCGATCGCCTATACGCGCGTGATCTTCGCCGGACTCCCGTTCACTTTCCTCACCGTTCTCCTGACCAGCGCGCTACGCGGTGCGGGCGATTCGGTGACGCCGCTTCGCGCGATGATCCTCAATGTCGCGCTCGATGCCGGGCTCAATCCGTTTCTGATCCGCGGTATCGGGCCGTTTCCGAAGCTCGGCATCGCGGGGTCGGCGCTGGCGACGCTGATCGCCGGGCTGATCACGCTCGTCTTCCTGCTGACCTACATCTACCGAAAAGACCTCGTCGTGCGGCTGCGCGGGAGCGAGCTTCGCTATCTACGGCTCGATCGCACGATCGCCAAATCGATCTTCGTCAAGGGGCTGCCGATGGGCATCCAGATGATCGTGCTGTCGTTCGGGATGCTGACGATGATCGGCCTCGTGAACCGGGCGGGCGTCGATACGACCGCCGCTTATGGCGCGATCAGCCAGCTGTGGGGCTATGTTCAGATGCCCGCGCTCGCGGTAGGCGCGGCGGTGAGCGCGATGGCTGCGCAGAACATCGGCGCCGGCCGCTGGGACCGGGTCGAGCGCGTCGCGTGGAGCGGAGCGGGAATCAATTTGCTGATGACCGGTGCGATGGTGCTCCTGATCACTATCGTCGACCGGCCGCTGCTCGGCCTGTTCCTGACGCCGAACAGCCCCGCGGTGCCGATCGGCCAGCATATCCATTTGCTCGCGAGCTGGAGCTTCCTGCTGTTCGGCGTCTCGATGGTCCTGATGTCGGTGATGCGTGCGAACGGCGCGGTCGTCGCCCCGCTCGTCATCCTGATCGTCGCGATGTTCCCGGGCCGGCTGGGCTTCGCGTTCGGGTTGATGCCGGTGCTCGGCACCGACGCCTTGTGGTGGGCGTTTCCCGCCGGATCGGTCGCCTCCTTTGCCATGACGCTGTCCTATTTTCGCTGGGGCGGATGGCGAAAGGCGCGGATGCTGGACGCCTGATCGTCACCCCAGCGAAGGCTGGGGTCCATTGACGCTCCTCCGGCAGTTCGCGAGAGAGCGCGAATGGATTCCAGCTTTCGCTGGAATGACGGAAAAAGAGATGCACGCCGCCTATCCCGCGCTCCGCCTCCGCCGTAGCCGCAAGCATGCGTGGAGCCGCGCGCTTGTCGCCGAGACGAGCCTTGCTCCCCAGCATTTGATCTGGCCGATGTTCGTGACAGACGGGAAGGGGGTCGAGGAGCCGGTCGCGACCTTGCCCGGCGTGTCGCGCTGGTCCATCGACCGGATCGGCGAGCGGGCGAAGGAAGCGCGCGACCTGGGCATCGCCTGCGTCGCGCTGTTTCCGAACACGCCGCGCGAGCTGCGCACCGACGACGGGCGCGAGGCGCTCAACGCCGGCAATCTGATGTGCCGCGCGATCAAGGCGATCAAGGACGCCGCGCCCGAAATCGGCGTGCTGACCGATGTCGCGCTCGATCCCTATACCGCGCACGGTCACGACGGGCTGATCGACGACGCCGGCCGCGTGATCAACGACGCGACCGCCGGAGTGCTCGTCGGTCAGGCGCTGGTGCAGGCCGAAGCGGGCGCGGACATCATCGCGCCTTCGGACATGATGGACGGCCGCGTCGGACTGATCCGCGCCGCGCTCGAGCGCGGGGGACATCAGGACGTGCAGATCATGGCCTATGCCGCCAAATACGCCTCGGCCTTCTACGGCCCGTTCCGCGACGCGGTGGGATCGCGCGGGCTTCTGAAGGGCGACAAGCGCGGCTATCAGATGGACCCCGCCAATGCGGAAGAGGCACTGCGCGAAGT
>JACDGO010000485.1 GCA_013821585.1 Sphingomonadaceae bacterium | reverse complement strand
GCTATGCGCCGCATCATTTTCACCGGCTGTTCAAGCGCGCGACCGGCGTGACCCCGGCCGATTATGCGCGCAGCGTCCGCGCGCGCCGCACCGAAACCGCTTTGCAGGAGACCGACACCGTGACCGAAGCCATCTACGAGGCCGGCTATGCCTCGGGCAGCCGCTTTTACGCCGACGCGCCCGACCGGCTCGGCATGACGCCTTCCGCGTGGCGCAAGGGCGGCGCGGGCGTGACGATCCGCTGGGCGGTCGCCGACACCGCGCTCGGCAAGATGCTGTTGGCCGCGACCGACAAGGGCATCTGCCGCCTGTCGTTCGACGAGGGCGACGGCGAGCTTCGCCGCCGTTTTCCCAACGCCGAGATCGAGCCGGGCGGAAAGGCGCTCGGCAAGCTCGTCGAAGGCGCGGTCGCGGCGGTCGAGCGCCCCGCGCAGATGCCCGACCTCCCGCTCGACGTCGCGGGAACCGCGTTCCAGCAGGCGGTCTGGCGCGAGCTCGCGCGCATCCCGGCGGGCGAGACGCTCAGCTACGCCGCGCTCGCCGCGAAAGCGGGCAATCCCAAGGCGGTGCGGGCGGCCGGAACCGCATGCGGCGCGAACCAGGTCGCGGTCCTCATCCCCTGCCACCGCGCGCTCAGGACCGACGGCAGCCTTGGCGGATACGCCTATGGGCTCGACCGCAAGGTCGAGCTTCTGAAGCGCGAACGCGCCTAGTTTTCGCCGAACGTCACCGGCGGCTTGGGCCGGCGGTCGACGTGGAGCGTGAAGATATCGGGCCGTGCGTAATGGCCGATGGCGTCGAAATCATATTTTGCGCGCGGCAACGCGGCTACGTCGACATCGGCGAACAGCGCCGCCTCCTTGTCGTAGACCGGCCCGGCGAGCACTTCGCCGAGCGGCCCGGCGATAATGCTGCCACCGCGGATCAGCGTGCCGCCCTTCGCGATCGGGCAGTCGGCTGGCGCGTCGTCGCGGGTCATGAACTGGACGGCGGAGAGGACGAAGCAGCGCCCCTCGAACGCGATGTGGCGCATCGACAGCGCCCAGGTGTCGCGGTCGTCGACGGTCGGCGCGCAATAGAGCTCGACGCCTTGCCCGTACATCGCCGTGCGAAGCAGCGGCATGTAGTTTTCCCAGCAGATCACCGCGCCGATCCGGCCGATTTCGGTCGCTACGACGGGTAGGGTCGATCCGTCGCCTTGGCCCCAGATGATCCGCTCCATCGCGGTGGGCATCACCTTGCGGTGTTTCGCGATGACCGCGCCGTCGGGGCCGAAGGTCAGCGCGGTGCAATAGAGCGTGCCGCCGTCGCGCTCGATCACACCGACGACGATGTGCAATTCATGGGTTCGCGCAACCTCGCCGATCGCGTCGCAATCGGGTCCGGGCACGTCGATCGCCGAGGCATGATAGCGCGCGAACCAGTCGCGACCCTCGCCGGTCCGCGACCCGACGCGCGCGCCGAAATCCATCCCCTTGGGATAGCCGCCGACGAACGCCTCGGGAAACACGGCAAGTTTCGCGCCGCCCGCCGCCGCCTCGCCCGCGAGGCGTTCGAGCTTGGCGAGCGTCGCCGGTGTGTCGAACAATGTCGTTCCGGCCTGAATGACGGCGACGCGGGTCATGGCTCGCTCATACGAAGCTGTACGGGTCGACGTCCACCGCGACGCGCACGCCCCTCGGCCAGGCGAGGCGGCCGAGCCAGTCGCGGATGACGTCCTGAACGTCGAGCGCGCGCCTTGCGTGAACCAGAAGGCGCAGGCGGTGACGGCCGCGCAGCATTGCCAGTGGGGCGGGGGCGGGGCCGTAGACCGCCATGCCGTCGACCTGCGGCGCGGCGCGCGCGATCGCCTGCGCGGCGGTTTGCGCTTCGGGCAGATCCTCGGAAGAGACGATGATCGCCGCGAGACGCCCGAACGGCGGCGCGCCTGCCTCGCGCCGCGCTTCGGTTTCGGCGGCGTAAAAAGCTTCGCTGTCGCCCGAAACGAGCGCGCGGATCACCGGAGCATTCGGTTCGTGCGTCTGGACGAACACGCGGCCCGGCTTGACGCCGCGCCCGGCGCGCCCCGCAACCTGCGCGATCTGTTGAAAGCTACGCTCCGCCGCGCGAAGGTCGCCGCCGTGAAGCCCCAAGTCGGCGTCGATTACGCCGACGAGCGTCAGGTTCGGGAAATGATAGCCCTTGGTCACGAGCTGGGTGCCGATCACCACGTCGATCTCGCCTGCTTCCATGCGCCCGACGAACTCGGCGGCCTTGGCGGGCGACCAGAGCGTATCCGAGGTGACGATCGCGCGCCGCGCGTCGGGAAAAAGCGTCGCGACCTCGTCGGCGATGCGCTCGACGCCCGGCCCG
>JACDGO010000484.1 GCA_013821585.1 Sphingomonadaceae bacterium | reverse complement strand
GTATTTGAGAGGAACCGCTCGTGATCCGCCTGACTCCCTTCGCCGTGCTGCTTCTCGCGGGCGCCGCCGTCGCAGCCGCGCCTTTCAAGACATCGGGCATCGACTTTGCGGGCATCGATCACAGCGTCGCGCCCGGAGACCAGTTCGACCAGTTCGCCAACGGCGCGTGGCGCAAGGCGACCGAGATCCCCGCCGACCGCTCTGCCGTCGGCACGTCCACGATCCTCACCGACCGCGCCGAGAAGCGTAACGCCGCGATCATCCAGGACGCGGCCAAGAGCAATCCGGCGGCGGGCATCGATGCGCGCCGCATCGCGGACTATTACGCAGCCTTCATGGACCAGGCCGGGATCGACGCGCGCGGCCTGACACCCCTAAAGCCGCAGCTCGACGCGATCGCCGCCGTCAACGACCGCCGGAGCCTGTCGCGTGCGCTCGGCGCATCGCTGCGCGCCGACGTCGATCCGATCAACAACACCAATTTTCAGACCGAGAATCTTTTCGGGCTGTTCGTGACACAGTCGCTCGCCGATCCGTCGAAGACCGTGCCCTATATGCTCCAGGGCGGGCTCGGTATGCCCGACCGCGACTATTATCTGTCCGATTCGGCCGATATGGCGAAGCTGCGCGCCGCCTATCGCGTCTATATCGCCGACTTGCTGAGGCTCGCGGGGATGAGCGACGCGCAGGCGCGCGCCGACCGCATCTTCGCGCTCGAAACGAAGATCGCCAAGGCGCACGCCGACATCGTCTCGAGCCAGGACGTCCACAACGCCGACAATGCGTGGAACCGTGCCGATTTCGCCAGGAAGGCGCCGGGGATCGACTGGGACGCCTATTTCGCCGCTGCGGGCCTTTCGCAGCAGAGCGATTTCATCGCGTGGCACGCCAAGCCGATCGCCGGCCTGTCGGCGCTCGTCGCGAGCGAGCCGGTCGAGGCGTGGAAGGACTGGATGGCCTTCAACCTGATCAACCAATACGGCTACGCGCTGCCGACCGCGATCGCCGACCGGCGCTTCGACTTCGTCGGCAAGACCCTGAACGGCATTCCCGCGCAGCGCCCGCGTTGGAAGCGCGGCATCGCCAATGTCAACGTCGCGCTCGGCGACGCGGTCGGGCGCATCTACGCGCGCCGCTATTTCCCGCCGTCGTCGAAGGCCGACATCCAGGGCATGGTGAAAAACATCCTCGCCGCGTTCGACCGGCGCGTCGCCGGGCTGACGTGGATGGCGCCCGCGACCAAGGCTGAGGCGCGCCACAAGATCGAGACGCTGCGGGTCGGCGTCGGCTATCCCGAGACGTGGCGCGACTATGCCGGTTACGAGGTGCGACCCGACGACGCGTTCGGCAACGCGTGGCGCGCGAGCCTCAGCGAATATCACTGGCAGCTTGGAAAGATCGGCAAGCCGGTCGATCGCGGCGAATGGTGGATGACGCCGCAGACTGTGAACGCGGTCAACCTGCCGCTCCAGAACGCGCTCAACTTCCCCGCCGCGATCCTCGACGCGCCCTATTACGATCCGAAGGCCGACGCCGCGACGAACTACGGCTCGATTGGCGCGACCATTGGGCACGAGATCAGCCACAGCTTCGACAATTCGGGCGCGGAGTTCGACGCGTCGGGGCGGATGCGCAACTGGTGGACCAAGGCCGACTTCGCGCATTTCAAGGCGTCGGGCGCGGCGCTCGCGGTTCAGTATAGCGCATACGAGCCGTTCCCGGGCTTGCACATCAACGGCGAGCAAACGCTCGGCGAGAACATCGCCGACGTCGCCGGGCTCGCCGCCGCCTACGACGCCTATCATGCGTCGCTCCACGGCAGGCCCGCGCCGGTGATCGACGGGTTGACCGGCGATCAGCGCTTCTTCCTCGCTTTCGCGCAGAGCTGGCGGGTGAAGATGCGCGAGGCCGCCGAGCGCGTCCGCATCGCCACCGACGGCCATGCGCCCGGCGAATATCGCGCGCTGACCGTGCGCAACCTCGACGGCTGGTATCCGGCGTGGAAAGTGACGCCGGGGCAGAAGCTCTACCTCGCGCCGAAAGATCGCGTGAAGGTCTGGTAGGCAGCGTCGCCCATTGATCCCGTTTCGATTTGCTATCATTCTCACTCGCGAAACGGGAGAGAGAAGATGGCGGGGACGGTTCTGGTCACGGGGGGCAGCGGCTATATCGCGGGTTATCTGATCCGCCAGCTGGTCGGTGAGGGCTGGAACGTCAACGCGACGCTGCGCTCGCTCGGCCGCGAGGCGGAGGTGCGCAAGTTGCTCGCGGTCGACGACGCGAAGCTGAAGTTCTTCGCCACCGACCTGGCGCACGACGCCGGCTGGGCGGAGGCCGCGGCGGGATGCAGCCATGT
>JACDGO010000483.1 GCA_013821585.1 Sphingomonadaceae bacterium | reverse complement strand
GCGCTGCAACCTGGCCGAGTACGTCGCCTCGCCGTTCGGTAGCTGCGGAGGAACGCGCGTTCCTCTCGGCAACTGGTACACCCGGATCAGTCGCGTGCGACCGTAGCCGCTTTCGCGGGGGGCACAGGGCCATCGTGCCCATCCGTCTGATGCGCTAGTCGCATGACCCACGAAGAGCCGGGAAGGGGTTGATGGCTGTCCCTTCCCACCAGTGCTTCCGGGCGCCGAGTAGAAACGTTGCGAAGTGCAAGTGCGGCGCGTCGGCCGGAGCGTTGCCGGTCGATCCGACATATCCGATGAGGTCGCAGCGATGGACCGTCATGCCCTCGTGCACCGTTTCCGCATAGCGATCCAGATGAGCGTAGTAGTACGCGAGCCGGCCTTGCGGATCGAACTGGTAGACGGTGAGCCCGCCTCGGACGCTGGTGAAGAGCTTGACGATTTCACCGTCGTCAACCGCGAGGACCTTCGTGCCGCGCGGGGCGGCGATGTCAATCGCTTCGTGGCGATGGCCAGGTCGGCCATCACCGAAGGTATCGCGCAGCGCGGACGACTCGACATGATCGACCGGAATGGCCAAGCCAGCAGGAGGCCAACGCTGCGAAGACCCGGCGACGGAGCTTGCGCTGTCCACAGCGAAAGCCCCCGCGCAAACCGCGATCAAGCCGAGGCCGATCAGTAACGACCTGTCCGACGCGAAATGGCTCGAGCCGCATCGTCCCATCGTTCTACTCGTGGACGTCGACGACGAAGCCCCGCTTGACCAGCGACGCGACTCGGTGCGCGTCCCAATTGGTGAGATGGACGCAGCCGTTGGTCTCCTCGCGGCCGAGTCGCGACGGATTCGGCGTGCCGTGGATGCCCCAGTGCGGTTTCGAGAGCCCCAGCCACATGTTGCCGACAGGATTGTTCGGGCCGGGCTGGACGTCCACCTTCGTCTCGGTCGCCTTCGACGACTTGATGAGCGCGGGATCGTAGGTGAACACTGGGTTCTCGACCTCGGTCGTGATCTTCATTTTGCCGAGCGGCAGGGGGTCCAGCGGACCGCCGATGCTGACCGGAAAAGCAGCGATCACGCTTGACTGGGTGTCCAGAAGGAACAGCATCCGATCGGACTTGTCGATCCGGATTGAGGCGACTTTGCCTGGCGTGGGCGCTTTGGCTGTCGACGTGTCCGCGACGACGATCCGATCACCCGCCTGAAATCCGCTGCCGCGGTTGAGCTGCTGCAGCAACGCCTGGCTCATATGGAATCGCTCGGCGAGCGCTTCGCGCAGGGTCTCGTAGTCGAGCGATTTGAGCTGCGCACGATTGCTCATGTCGGCAGGCGTCTTGACGTAGGGGCCGGCCACGTCCTGCGCGGTGATGGTGTACGTGGTGAAGGGTGCGTCAGGGTCCGCCGATAGCGCCTGCCAGGTTGCGGCGTCGATGGTTCCATTCGCCGTCAGACCTCGCGCTGCTTGGAAGGCGGTCACTGCGCGACGCATGTTCGCGCTGAAGCTGCCGTCAATCTCGCCGGGCGAGAACCAAGCTCGGTCTAGCAGAACCTGGGCTCGCATCACGGACATGCCTCGCATCCCCGGTTTTAGCGCGAGCGGGGGCGCTGCCTCGTTTAGGTGGCTTGCCGCTTCGCTGGCGTCGAACGGGGCCGCGGCATGGCCGCGCTCGGTCGCGTGGCGCGCGGTCTTGGCTTGCGCAACACCGGGCGGCGCAAAGGCGCAGACGAGCAGGACAGCCGTTGCCCAGCGATGGTGGGTCACTGACATTTGAATTCCTTCTGAACGAGCCCTGCGACGTTAGCGACGAGAGTCGTCTGTCAGCGTCGGCCGGCACCCCGCGCCAGCGACGGAAGAAGACGACACGATCTTGGCCCTCGTTGCTTGGCGCTGCGGTTCGCTTCGAAGCCGAGCCGCTCGCTTCTCTTCGTGCGAAGACAGGACGGCTCATTGGCGCCGTTAGCGCGGAGGATGGCCAGCCGCGGCACGGACGCGGACCGAGTAGGTCAATCTCGTAGCTGGCGGCTCGAGGTACTCAACCGCTTGACACGCCGTTTCGCCGCCCAGCCTATCGAAGACATGCCGATCGGCATCAACAACACGTCTCGGGTTCCGGAACAGGGACAGCGACCGCCAACATCGAGCTCGCGATGATCTCGTGCGTCGCAGCCGTGGGATGAATGCCGTCCCAAAAGGCATCCGATCGCAGTTTGCGCCTTTGACGGCCCCGCGTGCGTCGCTCCCTCATAGCGACGAAATAAAGCGATAGATCTCTCGCTGCTCCGCTTCGTCGAGTTCGAAGAAGCGCCGGCGTACCACCTCGCCTTCGCCGCCGTGTGCGAGTACGGCGTCGCGCAGGCTCACGGCCCGAC
>JACDGO010000482.1 GCA_013821585.1 Sphingomonadaceae bacterium | reverse complement strand
GTGCTGATCGGGCCGGGAACCGGGTTCGCGCCGCTGCGTGGGTTCATCCAGGAGCGCGCCGCATTAAACGCGACCGCGCCCTGCCACCTGTTCTCCGGCGCGCGGCATCCCGATCACGACTGGCTATGCCGCGACGAGATGGAAAGCTGGGCGGCGGACGGCGTGATCGAACTCCACCTCGCCTTCTCCGCGCTTGACGGCCACCCGCACCGCTTCGTTCAGGACGCACTGTGGGGCGCGCGCGACGCGGTGTGGGACGCGGTCACCGACGGCGGCCAGATATTCCTTTGCGGTGACGGCCGCGTCATGGCGCCCGCGGTGCGCGACACGCTGATCCGCATCCACGCCGACAAGGCCGGCGGCGGGCACGGCGAGGGGTCGGCCTGGCTCGAGGGGCTGATCGAGGACGGAGTCTATCACCAGGACGTGTTCGGCTTCGGAAAATAGCTGCCCGGCCGCGGCCGCGGCATGTGACATTCCGTTCATGCAACATTCTGCCTCGCCCGTGCATTCTGTTCAGCGCAACACTAGGAGAGGTTTCCATGCGTATCGTGAAACTGGCCGCGCTCGCCGCGACCGCAACCCTCGCGCTGGCCGCGCCCGCCTTCGCGCAGAGCCGTCAGGACGACGCGCGCTTCGCCGCCGCGCAGGATCGTTTCGACCGCGAACTTTCGACCTTTCGCGCCGAATACGACCGTTACATGTCGCTGCGCGGCAATCGCGACGGCTATCGGGATCAGGGCTACAACGACAATCGCGGGGACAGCCGCGGCTACGCCGACGACCGTTATGACCCGAACTATGACGCGACGCGCTATTACCGCGACGGTCCCAATTATCAGGAGCGTGTGCTCGCCGCCGACGATCGCGTCTACCGCGGTTCGGACGGCCGCTATTACTGCCGGCGCAATGACGGCACGACCGGCTTGATCGTCGGCGCGGTCGGCGGCGGCATCCTCGGCAATGTGATCGACGGTGGCCACTCGCGCGCCGCGGGCACGCTGCTCGGCGCCGGAATCGGCGCGCTCGCCGGCCGGGCGATCGATCAGAACAGCAACAGCAACAGCGTCCGTTGTCGCTGAGCGGCGGGGAGCCCGGCGCACATTGAACGGGCTCGGGGTCGCTCTGGCGGCTCCGGGCCCGCTCTGCTAGCCCCTGCCCATGACTCGCCTCTCCCGGATTTGCGTGACCTTGATGGTGGCGCTCGGATTGACGGCGATGCTCGGCCTTCCCGCCAGCGCGTCGACCTGCGTGCCGATGCAGGTTTCGGCCCCCGCGCAGCACGCGGATTGCCGCGGACGGATGCCCGCCGGGCCGGCAATCATGGTTTGCGCGCTGGCGTGTCAGGCCGTCCTTCCCGCGACATTCCAGGTCGATCCGCCGCGTCGCGTCGCCGCTCTCGTCGCGCGAAGCCTTCCGGTAGCGATCACCCGTCACGATTACGGTCCCGAGCCGCCGCCGCCGCGATCCGGACTCGCGTGACTGTCTTTCAACGAAATCAAGGATATTGAACATGAAAAAGCGATTGATGATCACGGCGGCGCTGCTCGCGTCCAGCTCGGCGGCGCTTGCCGCGAGCCCGGCGGCGGCAGCAGCCTGCTGCTCCGCCGTCGCCGCGTGCTGCGGCGTCAGCCTGCCCTGCTGCGGCTGAACCCGGCTGAGTGAGGAAGGGCGCTTGTCCCGCGGGACAAGCGCCCTTTTTCCTCAGGCGAGCACCACCGGCACGTCCCCGCGACGCCTGAGCGCCGATCCCGCGAAGGCGAAACCGATGATCAGCAGCGCCCACCCCGCGGGCTCCGGGATCGCGGCCGCGAGGCGATCGATCTCGAACGAATTCGTGCTCGACGCCAGCGTGATCCCGGCGATGCGTTCGCTGCCGGCGCCCGTGAACGTAACGCGTCCGTTGGTCAGCGGGCTGAAGCGGTCGCCGTTGGAGAGAACCGCGGTGCCCTCGAGGCCGATGATCTCCCCACCCTGAAATGCCTGGCTGCCCCCGCCCGCGAAGTTCAATGTCAGGCTGTTGTAGAAGTCGAGCGAGCCGAGGTCGAAACTGATCGCCTTGGCAGGGGCGAACGTGATCGACGCCGATGCGCCGCCGAGCACCGACAGGAAGCTCAGCGAGCCCGGCGCGCAGTTGGCCGGTCCGAACGCCGGGATCGCGCCCTCGACATTGTCGGTCGCACTGAACAGCTTCACGACGCCTGCATTGACGGTCACGCCCGCCATCGAATCGAAATCGTCGATAACGGCGAAGGCGTTCAGCGCGCCCGATCCGCCCGCGAACGAAACCGACGCCGCCTGCGCGCTCACGCTGCTCGCCAGCAGCGCTGCCGCCGCGAAGATCTTGCCCTTGCTCATCGTTACGCCCTCAAGGAAGTCCG
>JACDGO010000481.1 GCA_013821585.1 Sphingomonadaceae bacterium | reverse complement strand
ATCCAACGACCTCAAACTCGACACGCTCGACGCGGGCGGCGCGTTGCGCAGCGCGCAAAGCGACGGGCCGAACCTCGACTATCTCCAGGTCGGCGGCACGGTCGCGGTCGCCAATCTCTTCCGCGTCGGCGCGGGCAACATCGACATCCGCACCGACCAGGGCATCACGCTCGGGCAGGTCGGCGTACCGGACGGCGCGAACATCGACCTGACATCGGGCAGCGGGCCGGTCTCGGTCGCGTCGGTCGGCAATGCGGGCTTCGGCACGCCGTTCGACATCACCGTCGACGCGGCGGGCGCGGCGACGCTCACCCACGCCGAGGCGCAGAACAACCTGACCGTCGATGCCGCGAGTTTTACGACCGGCCTCGACTCGATCATTGCCGGCGGCGACATCGTCATCTCGACCACCGGCGACAGCGCGCTCGGCAATTCGAGCGCGGGCGGGCTGATCGACGTCAACGCGGGCGGCGCGATCGACTTCGCGTCGCTCATGTCGGGGACAAGCACCTCGCTTTCGGCGGGCACCGGTATTGCGGGCGGCGACGCGACCTCGGGTACGGGCATGTTCCTAACGACGGCCGCCGGGAACATCGCGTTCGGCAGGCTGGTCGCAGGCAGCGGCACCCTGCTCATCACCAGCCCGGGCGCCCTTACGGGTACGAGCGCGCAGTCGAACCTCGATCTGATTTTGAGCGCGGACGCGGGAGGGATCGATCTCGGCAACGGCACGGCGGCGCGCAATGTCGCCTATTCGACCTCGAACGGCGGCAATATCGCCGTCGGCGCGACGACCGCGGGCGGGCGCGTGGACATCCGGAGCGCGGGGAACCTGACGCTCACGACGACTAACGCCAACGGCACCTATGTCGAGGTCGGCTATGGCGGCGGCGTCCGCGTCGAGGGCACGGCGTTCGCCGATGTCGCGGGATCCGCCGCGCTCGGCACGATCGCCGCGCGCGACGGCATCGGCGTCAACGCGGCGAGCGTTTCGAACGGCGCGTTGACTTCGGGCGAAGACATTCTCGTCGTGACGACGGGCGGCGCGACGCTCGCGTCGGCGATCGCGGGAGACGATGTCGACATCCGCGCGACGGGCGCGGCGAGCCTCGACAGCGGCGACGCGCGCGGGACGGCGCGCGACGACCGTCAGATTGTCGCGAGCGATGGCTTCTTCATCACCGGCGCTACGCCGGGCGGCGCGAACCTGACGGTCACCGCTTCGGGCGCGACACTCGGCGGCCACGCGGCGAACGACGTGATCGTCACCGCGGGCGGCGGCGGCATCGGTGCAAGCACCGTCTCTGCCGGGCGCGACGTGCGCTACACAACGAGCGGTGGAGGCAATATCATCGCGGCCGCAACGACCGCGGGCGACGATATTCTCGCCAGCAGCGCGGGAACGGCGACGCTCACGACCGCGACGACGACCGGGAGCTTCGTGGAGACGGGATACGGCGTGACGCCCGACGGCAGCAACATCGTCGTCAACGCAGTCGGCGCGGCGACGATCGGGCATGGCGATTCGGCGAACGACATCCTCGTCGATTCCGCGAGCTTCTCGACCGGCCTCAGCTCGCTGATCGCCGCGGGCGACATCCTCATCTCGACAACGGGCGATTCGACGCTCGGCAATTCGACCGCAGGCGGTGCGATCGGCGTCGATGCGGGCGGCGGAATCGCCTTCACTTCGCTCAGTTCGGGGTCGAGCACGACGCTCGGCGCGGGCGCGGGCATCGCCGGCGGCTCGGCGACGGCGGGATCGTTTATCGATTTCTCGGCGTCGGATGCGATCGCCTTCGACGATCTCACCGCAGGCTCGACGCTGTCGATCGACGCGGGCGGCGCGATTGACGGCGCCAGCGCGCGCGCGAATGGCGGCAGCGCGTTCTTCAACGGCGACGGCGTGACGCTCGGCGCCGGCGCGGCTTCGCTCGACCTGATCGTCAGCGCGGGCGGCGGCGGGATCGACATCGGCACCGGGGCGGCCACACGCAACGTCGCTTACGGCACGTCGAACGGCGGCGATATCACCGCCGGCACGACGACGGCGGGCGGGGCGGTCGATATCCAGAGCGCGGGCAACCTTGCGCTGACGACGACGAGCGCCAACGGCACCTATGCCGAGTTCGGCTATGGCGCGGTCGACGGCACGGTCTTCGCCGACATCGCTGGCTCCGCCTCGCTCGGCAACGTGACCGGGGCGAACGGCATCGGCGTCAACGCGGCGAGCATCACCGGCGGATCGCTGACCTCGGGCGAGGATATCGTCATCATGACGACAGGCGACGCGACGCTCGCCTCGGCCGTGGCCGGAGACGATGTGAGCCTGAGCGCGGGCGGCGCGCTGTCGTTCGGCAACGGCGACGCGCGCGGAACCGCGCGC
>JACDGO010000480.1 GCA_013821585.1 Sphingomonadaceae bacterium | reverse complement strand
ATGTTTGACTCAGCGAGATTGCAGTGCGCGTTAGCCTCTGCCCGGCTTGGCTTCAAGCGCGGGAATTTCGTCGATCCTCGATCGTTTCATTCAAAACAATGCAATGAGTGACTAGACCAGAACTGCCTTGTAGCCCATTTACACGCATGCCCAATTCGCTTTTGCCTCGCGCAGCAAACCTACTCGGCAAACCCTTTGGCTTAAACCCGTATCCGCGGGCCTTCAACAACGCGAGTACTGAGGGCGAAGCGCGACGCGAACGTGCTTTCGACAACATTTTCAAAAATTCAGGATGGGCTTCGAGCGAAAGCCGTAGCGGTCCAGGCTCCGAGCTTCACCGCACACGGCGTTATGCAAACGAATTACGAAACTACCTGGACACGACCGGCGCGCGGAAAGTTTTCGACGCCCCATGCGGCGATCTGAATTGGATCCTGCCAGCAGTTGCCGGAAAGGATTACGTTGGCGGGGATATATCACCTGCGCTGATCGCAAATTTACAGACGAAGCATCCCGAACTCGACACGCGTCGTTTCGACATCTGTGAGGATGAGTTTCCCGACGCAGACGTATGGCATTGCCGCGATTGCCTGTTCCACCTGCCGTTTTCGGACATCGAGAGTGCCCTTGTTCGTTTTGCGGCATCCTCGATTCCGATAGCGCTCTTGACGACGCATTGGACGGCGGCACTTCATACAAATGTCGACGTTCCTGTTGGCGGCTGGCGCTATCTTGACTTACGAAAGGCGCCTATTTCGCTACCACAACCCCAGCAAAGACTAAGGGATTACCGCTTTATGCGCGACTTTCCGCGTTACGTCGGAGTCTGGTCGCGGGAGCAGATTAAGCAGGCGATCCAGCGATTTAGAACTTGAGGCCGTAACAGGGCATAATCCAGGGCGTGGTTGTATTATTTGCTTCCCTGCTGTGGCTCGCTTTCTGGTTCACCCTGTGGATGGTTTTGCCGTTTGCCGTGGACGACCCGTCGAACGCCGAGCTGCGGGCCTTGGAGCTGCAGCGTTAGCAATGCGAGCGCCCCACATTGCGACGCCGCGTAACGTCGGGTCAGGCGTCTCAATCCCCGTCGCAGCGTCCGCCAGCGCCTGCGCTAAGGCGACCGAGACGGTGAGGCGAAAAGATGTTAGAGCGGTCGCGCAACTAGTCTAATATCAAAACCCATGGATCATGACGGATAGGCCCATTTCCGGCGGCCGATGGACATGATGCGCCACGGCTGGTCGACGAGGCGGTTCCAGGCGAAGCAGCAATGGTCGAGGATGTCCTCGTAGGATTTGAAGATCCGGTTCGAGAGCCAGTTATCGCGCATGAACTGCCAGATGTTTTCGACCGGGTTGAGCTCGGGGCATTTCGACGGCAGCGGCATGAGCGTGATGTTTGGCGGCACGATGAGTGCGCCGGAGCCATGCCATCCTGCCTGGTCGAACAGCAGCACGGCGTGTACGCCGGGCGCTACCGTCGCGGAGATCTCGGCCAAGTGAAGCGTCATGCCTTGGGTGTTGGAGCGGGGCAGGACAAGGCCCGCCGCCTTGCCCTCAGCAGGGCAGATGGCGCCGTAGATGTAGGCGGACTTGGTCCGCTGGTCCTTGGGCGCCGAGGGTCGCGTGCCGCGCCGCGCCCATCGCCGTGTGATACCGTTCTTCTGGCCGACCCGCGCCTCGTCCTGCCACCAGACCTCTATGGGCGTGCCGCGCGGGAGCATCGCCCGGACCGCTGCCAACTGGGCGGGGAAGGCTTTTTAAAAGCGGGGATGGCATCGGCATTCTGGGCATGATGGCGCGGACGCGCCGAGAGCTTGCGATAGCCCGATTCGCGAAGCTCGCGGCTCCGCGTCTGCTTGCTGATCGAGATCGCGAACTCGTCCCAGATCCACTGCGCTAGGTCGATCAGCCGCCACCGTACCACGCCATGCGAAGCCGGGATCGGTCCGGCCTCGACGACGCGGAGCAGCGCATGGCGTTGCTCCGCGCTGAGTAGCGGCTGGGCGCCTGGCGCCTTGCCGTCGATCAGCCCATCCGGCCCGCGCTCGTTGAACCGCAATACCCAATCGCGCACGATCTGGAGTGTTACCCGCCGATCCGGGCCGCCTCGCTTCGCGTGCCGCCATTATAGATCGCCGCCAGAACCAGGAGCCGCCGGACCTGCCGCCCGTCATTGCTCGCCCGTGCCAGGCGTCGCAATCCATCCCCATCGAAGTCTGTACGCACATCAATCGCCGCTGCCATCGCAAGCCTCCTTCTGCCTGCAACGTTGAATCATGCTGAGCGCGGCTTGGGAATCTGGAGGGTTCTGTGAGGTCGCGCGGCGGTGAGCGTCGATCCTGGCGCTATGCGCGACCTCATTGAAGCCGGATTGAGCTAACCCGCTGACGCGGGGCCCGCCTATGG
>JACDGO010000479.1 GCA_013821585.1 Sphingomonadaceae bacterium | reverse complement strand
GGGTAATCTTGCCGTCCGCGACCGTCGCGAGCGCGCCGACCGGCGAATGGCAATCGGCCTTGAGCGCGGCGAGGAACGCCCGCTCGGCTTCGATGCAGCCCCTCGTCGGCGCATGGTCGAGCACGCGTAGCCGTGCGCGCGTTTCCACATCGTCGGCGCGCGCCTCGATCCCGATCGCCGCCTGCGCGCACGCGGGCGTCATCGTCTCGACAGGGATAGCCATGCCCACATCGCTCCGCCCGAGCCGGTTGAGCCCCGCCGCCGCGAGCAAGGTCGCGTCGGCCTCGCCGCGTTCGAGCTTCGCGAGGCGCGTCGCGACGTTACCGCGAAACGGCACGATCCTCAGGTCGGGGCGCAAACGCAGGAGCTGCGCGGCGCGGCGCGGCGACGAGGTGCCGACGCGCGCGCCTCTTTCCAGCGCGTCGATCGACGCCGCGCCGATCAGCCGGTCGCGCACGTCGGCGCGCTCCAGGATGGCGGCGATGGCGATCCCGGCCGGGCGCAGCGTTTCGACGTCCTTCATCGAATGCACAGCGAAGTCGATCTCGCGGGCCAAGAGCGCGCGGTCGAGCGCCTTGGTCCACAACGCCTTGCCGCCGATCTCGGCGAGCGGCCGGTCCTGGATGCGGTCGCCGTCGGTGACGATCGTAACGATCTCGACCGCGTTCTCGCCCCAGCCGTGCGCGGCGATCAGGCCGGTTTTGACCATATGCGCCTGTGCGAGCGCGAGCGGCGAACCGCGGGTTCCGAGGCGGACGGTGGCGGGCATGGCGCGTGCGTGCTAGCCCGTGCGCCATGAGCGCGAAAGCCCGATGACACTGATACTGGGCATCGAATCGAGCTGCGACGAGACCGCGGCGGCGCTGGTCACAAGCGCGCGCGAGGTGCGCGCGCACCGCCTCGCCGGGCAGGAAGCCGCCCACGCCCCGTTCGGCGGTGTTGTCCCCGAAATCGCCGCGCGCGCGCATGTCGAGGTGCTCGACGGGCTGATCCGGGGCGTGCTCAACGATGCCGGGGTGACGCTTACCGAAGTCGATGCGATCGCCGCGACGGCGGGGCCGGGGCTGATCGGTGGGGTGATGGTCGGGCTGGTCACGGCGAAGGCGCTCGCGCACGCGGCGGGAAAGCCGCTCGTCGCGGTCAATCATTTGGAAGGGCACGCGCTGAGCCCGCGCCTCGCCGATCCCGATCTCGATTTCCCTTATCTGCTGCTGCTCGTCTCGGGCGGGCATTGCCAGCTGCTGATCGTCGAGGGCGCCGGGCGCTACCGGCGGCTGGCGACGACGATCGACGATGCGGCGGGTGAGGCGTTCGACAAGACCGCGAAGCTCCTCGGGCTCGGCTTTCCCGGCGGTCCCGCGGTCGAACGCGCGGCGAAGGACGGCGACCCGAAATCGGTCAAGCTGCCGCGCCCGCTGCTCGGCTCGGCCGACCCCAATTTCTCGTTCGCGGGCCTCAAGAGCGCGGTCGCGCGCGCCGCAGGGCACCATCGTCCCGAGGATCTCGCCGCGTCGTTCCAGGCGGCGGTGGTCGATTGCCTGATCGACCGCACGTCGCGCGCGATCGAGCGCGCCGATGGCGCGACCGCGCTCGTCGTTGCGGGCGGCGTCGCGGCGAACGCGTCGGTGCGCGCGGGGATGAAGGCGCTCGCGGCGCGGACCGGCCTGCGCTTCGTCGCGCCGCCCCTGTGGCTGTGCACCGACAATGCCGCGATGATCGCCTGGGCGGGAGCCGAACGCTTCGCCGCGGGCCTGACCGATCCGCTCGACGCCCCGGCGCGCGCGCGCTGGCCGCTCGATCCGGATGCCGAGGCGGTGCGCGGCGCGGGGGTCAAGGCGTGAGGATCTGGCCGTGAGAATAGGGGTCGTCGGCGGCGGCGCGTGGGGCACCGCGCTCGCACAGGTTGCGGCGGCGGGCGGCGAGCCGGTGACGCTTTGGGCGCGCGAGAACGAAGTCGTCCATTCGATCAACCAAGAGCATGAAAATCGCGCGTTCCTTCCCGGCGTCGCGCTCGCGCCGTCGATCCGCGCGACCGGCGCGCTCGCCGATCTCGACGCGTGCGACGCGCTGCTCGTCGTCACGCCCGCGCAGCATTTGCGAAGCGTGCTCGTCGAGGTCGCGCAAGGGACGCGGCCGCTCGTCTTGTGCGCGAAGGGAATCGAAGCGGGAACCGGCGCGCTTATGTCCGAAATCGCGGGCGACGTTCAGTCCGACGCGCCGGTCGCGGTGTTGTCCGGCCCGACCTTCGCCGCCGAGGTCGCGAAGGGCTTGCCGACCGCGGTGACGCTCGCCTGCGCGGACGCGGGCGTGCGCCGCGCGCTCGCCGAGCGGCTCGCGCGCCCCGCGTTCCGGCCTTACGCGTCGGACGATGTCGCGGGCGCGGAGATCGGCGGGGCGGTCAAGAAC
>JACDGO010000035.1 GCA_013821585.1 Sphingomonadaceae bacterium | reverse complement strand
ATTGTCGCGCGCCTCGCGCTCTACGCCGGGCGCAGCGCGACGTCGCGATGAAGGTCGCGGCGTGAAGGCGAACGAGGCGCAGGTTGCGCGCGCGCTCGACGCACCTGGCGCGACGCGGCTGTTTCTCCTCCACGGACCGGACGACGCCGGATCGCGTGCGCTCGCCGCGCGCCTCGAACGCGCGATGGGGCCTGACGTCGAGCGCATCGACCTCGACGGAGCGGCGCTCAAGGAGGATCCCGCCCGGCTGCCCGACGAAGCCGCGGCGATCAGCCTGTTCGGGACGAAGCGCCACATTCGCGTGGCGGGCGGCGACGAATGCGCCGACGCGATCGCGGCGCTGCTCGACGCGGGCGTCGACGGTGATCCGGTAGTGATGATCGCGGGCGTGCTCAAGCCTTCGTCGGCGCTCCTGAAACGCGTGCTCGCCGACCCGCGCGCGCTTGCCTTCGCCAGTTACCGGCCTGAGGGCGGCAAGGCCGAGGATCTCGCGCTCTCGCTCGCGCGCCAGCAGGGCTTGCGGCTCGCCCCGCGCGTCGCCGCCGCGCTGGCCGACGCGTGCGCGGGCAATCGCGCGGTGCTCGAACGCGAACTCGAAAAGCTCGCGCTGTTTCTGGATGCCGCGCCCGACCGGCCGCGCGAAGCGACGATCGACGCGCTTGAAGCGATCGGCGCCGATCTCGGCGAGGTCGATACCAGCCGCCTCGTCGATGCGGCGTTCGACGGTGACGTTTCGGGCGCGGCGAGCGAGTTCGCCGGGCTGACCGCGACGGGAACGAGCGCGATCCCGCTCGTCCGCGGCCTCGCCCGCCGCGCGCTGCTGCTCGCCCGGATGCGCGCGGAAGTCGAGCGCGGCAAGCCGCCCGGCGCCGTCATGGCGGCATCTGGCAAGTCATTGTTTTTCAAGGAGAAGGACGCAGTCGGCCGCCAGCTGGGCCGCTGGAATGCCGCGCGCCTGGCAACCGTCGCGACGCGCCTGTTCGACGTTGAACAGGCGATCAAGCGCTCGCGCAGCGCGGGTGACGTTCTGGTCGGCGCGGAGATCGTCTCGATCGCACGTGTCGGCGCTAGCTTACGCTAGATCTTTTCGCCGCTGAGCCGCTGACAGATCATGTCGAGTTGGTCGAGCGTCGCATAATGGAGCGTGACCGTTCCCGCCGCGCCGTCGTGGCGGATCGCGACCTTGAGTCCGGTCAGGTCGCCAAGCTGGCGTTCGAGCATCGCGATATCGGCGTTCGCCGAGGGCGCGGTCGACACTTGCGACGGACGTTTCTTCGCCTTCGCGATGCGCTCGACGTCGCGGACCGAAAGCCCGTCCCTGATGACGCGTTCGGCGATCATTTCCGCGTCGGGAACCCCGATCAGCGCGCGCGCATGCCCCATCGTCAGCCGCCCGTCGGCGACCATTTCGCGGATCGGCGTGTCGAGTTCCAGCAACCGCATGATGTTGGTGACGTGGCTGCGCGACTTGTGGACGACACGCGCAAGATCGGCCTGCGTGTAGAGATGCACGTTGATCAGGCGGGCATAAGCGGCAGCTTCCTCGACCGGGTTGAGGTCCGCGCGCTGTATGTTTTCGAGGATCGCGAGCTCGAGAACATATTTGTCGAGGGGAACCTCGCGGACGATCGCCGGAATCGCGTGGAGCTGCGCGCGCTGCGCGGCGCGCCAGCGGCGCTCGCCGGCGATGATCTCATATTTGTCCCCGCCGATGTCGCGAACGATGATCGGCTGAAGCACCCCGTGCGCGGTGATCGAACGGGCGAGTTCGTCGAGTGCCTCCTCGTCGAAGTGCTTGCGCGGCTGATGCTCGTTGCGGACGATACTCCCGACCGCGATTTCGTTCACGCCGGCGCCTTGCGCCGCTTCGGGAGTCGCGTCGCCGAGCAGCGCGTTGAGGCCGCGCCCCAAGGCCATCGGCTTGCGGCGGGCGGCGGCTTCCCCCTCGCTCATGCCGCGCGCGCCGCTTGAGGCAGGCGGCCCATCAGCTCGCGCGCCAGATTCATATAGGCCTCCGATCCCGAGCAGCGGATGTCGTAGATGAGCGCGGGCAACCCGTGGCTCGGCGCCTCGGACAGACGGACGTTGCGCGGGATCACCGTGTCGAACACCACAGGCCCCAGGCACGCGCGCACGTCCTGCGAGACCTGCTCGGTCAGGCGGTTGCGCCGGTCGTACATCGTCAGCGCGACGCCGAGAATGGTGAGGCCGGGGTTGAAGCGCGCGCGGATGCGCTCGACCGTTTGGAGCAGCTGCGACAGTCCTTCGAGCGCGAAGAACTCGCACTGCAGCGGCACGAGCAAGGACTGCGCGGCGACGAGTGCGTTCATCGTGAGCAGACCGAGCGAGGGCGGGCAATCGATCAGGACGATGTCCCAGCGCGCGGGCGCGGCGGCGAGCGCATCGGCGAGGCGGTGCGTGCGATTGTCGTACGCGACGAGCTCGACCTCCGCGCCCGACAGATCGACCGTCGAAGGAACGAGCTCAAGGCGCGGGACGCGGCTCGGCATCACCGCCGCCTCGATCCCGCAATCGCCGAGCAGCACTTCGTAGCTAGAGCGCAGCCGCGACGAATGGCCGATGCCGAGGCCCGTCGAGGCGTTGCCCTGCGGATCGAGATCGACGAGCAGCACACGCCAGCCGGTCGCGGCGAGCGCGGTCGCCACGTTGATCGCGGTCGTCGTCTTGCCGACGCCGCCCTTCTGGTTGGCGACCGCGATGACAATCATCTGCGGGAAACCGAGGTTGCGGTGATGATGACGCTCTCCGGATCGGTGACGCTGGATATCGCGCGGAAGTCACCTTGCCACCGCTTGGGCAGCGACGCCAGTTCCTCCGCGCCGCCGCGCCCTTTTGGGAAGAGGAAAAGACAAGAAGGTGAAGCGTGATTCCGTGTCATATCGAGAAGGCGGTCGAGCGGGGCGACCGCGCGGGCGGTGACGATGTCGGCCGGAAAGGGAGCGACGCGTTCGATGGGGAGCGCTTCGACGCGACAGCGGGTGAGACCCAAGGTATCGACCGCGGTGGCGAGGAAACCGGCGCGGAGGCGGCGGGGCTCGACGAGCATTGTCGGCGCGCCTGTGACGATCGCGGTGACGATGCCCGGGAGTCCCGCGCCGCTTCCGATGTCGAGCCACTGGCCGGACGCACGTTTGCCCGCAAGAAGGACAAGCTGCGCCGAATCGACGATATGGCGGCCCCAGAAGTCGTCGAGCGAGGCGCGGCTGACGAGGTTTTGCCTGACGCCGTCCTCCGCGACCAGATGATAATAGACGTCGAGGCGATCGAGTGTTTCACGTGAAACATCGAGCGCGTCGTGCAGCCAAGCGCGCGCCTCGTCTTCGGTCAAGCCGCGCGGCTCGCGCTTGCGTGAACCATCAGCGCGGCGAGCGCGGCGGGGGTGACGCCGGGAACGCGCTCGGCATCGTGGAGGGTTGCCGGGCGCGCGGCTTCGAGGCGCTCGATCATCTCGGCGGACAGGCCAGGGACATGTGCGTAGCGGAGAGCGTCGGGAAGCGGGAGCGGTCGGGCGCCGGCGCGCTGCGCGACTTCGGCGCGCTGGCGATCCACGAAGGGGGCATAAAGCGTGTCCTCGACGAGTTCTTCGAGGATGTCGCGCGGCGTGCCGGGGAAGTCAGCGCGCAAATCGGCGCTGCATAGACGTTCGCGCCGGATGCGCGCCGTCAGTGGCGCGAGCTTGGCGGCGGCGATGGAACGCTGCCACTCCCGTTTACGCCAATGGGCCGTGCGAACATCGCCGACGCAGCCCGCGGCAACGCCGATCCCGGTAAGACGCGCCTCGGCATTGTCGGCGCGGAGGTGGAGCCGGTATTCGGCGCGCGCCGTGAGCATGCGATAGGGTTCGGACACGCCCTGAAGCACGAGGTCGTCGATCATCACACCGATGTATGAATCGGCGCGGTCGAGGCGCAGCGACGCGCGGCCGAGCGCGCGCGCGGCGGCATTGACGCCCGCGACCAGGCCCTGCGCGGCGGCTTCCTCATAGCCGGTGGTGCCGTTGATCTGCCCCGCGCAATAAAGACCGGGGAGCGCGCGGGACGCAAGGGTGTGATCGAGCCCGCGCGGATCGAGATAATCATATTCGACGGCGTAGCCCGGTTGCGCGATCTCGACGCGCTCCAGCCCCGCGATGCTGCGCAGCATTGCCTGTTGAACATCGAGCGGCATCGAGGTCGAAATCCCGTTGGGATAGACCAGGCAGTCGCGGAGCCCTTCCGGCTCGAGAAAAATCTGGTGCCCGTCGCGGTCGCCGAAACGCACGATCTTGTCCTCGATCGACGGGCAGTAGCGCGGCCCGCTCGCGCCGATCGCACCGCTGAACAAAGGCGAGCGATCGAGCGCGGCGCGGACGATTTCGTGCGTGCGCGCGTTGGTGCGCGTGATCGCGCAGGCGAGCTGCGGGAGCCTACGCCGGCCGAGCGGCGACATCGTCCAGGCATCCGCATCGGACGGCTGGCGCGCGAGGCCGCTCCAGTCGATCGTCCGCCCGTTGAGGCGCGGCGGCGTGCCGGTCTTGAGGCGGCCAACGGGCAAGCCGAGCTTGCGAAGCTGCGCGCCGATGCCGTTAGCGGCGGGCTCGCCAACGCGGCCACCGGGCGTGCGGTGATTGCCCCGGAACATGAGCGCGTTGAGGAAAGTGCCGGTCGCGAGCACGACCGACCGCGCGGCGATCCGGCGGCCATCCGCGAGGACCACGCCCGCGATCGCGCCTCTATCGAGAACCAGCGATTCGGCGGCGCCTTCGACGATGTCGAGATTCCGTTGCGCGGCGAGCGCCGCCTGGACGGCAGCACGATACGCTTCACGGTCGGCCTGGACGCGCGGGCCGTGCACCGCCTTGCCCTTCGAGCGGTTGAGCATGCGGTAGTGGATCGCCGCCGCGTCGGCGCAGCGGCCGATCAGTCCGTCGAGCGCGTCGGCCTCGCGGACGAGATGCCCCTTGCCGACTCCGCCGATCGCCGGGTTGCACGACATCGCGCCGACCGTCGCGCGCGACATGGTAAGCAGGATAGCGCGCGCGCCCATGCGCGCCGCCACAGCCGCAGTTTCGCACCCGGCATGACCGCCGCCGACGATCAGGACATCGCATTCGAGCATGGGGATGCGCTACTCCACCCGTCATTCCCGCGAAAGCGGCAATCCCGCTTCTTCGCTTCTTCGGGCCTTCACGTGAAACTGGAAAGATTCTTGCGAAGCGGAGCAAGATAGCGGGATCCCCGCTTTCGCGGGGATGACAAGGGCGCAGTGTGTTTCACGTGAAACATCATTTTCCGATGCAGAATTGGGCGAAAAGCGCGTCGAGCATGGCTTCGGTGCCCGCGCGGCCTGTCAAACGGTCCATTTCTTCGCGGCAGCATCGCAAATGCTCTGCCGTTTCGAGCAGGTCGCTCGTGGCCGCGGCCGCATCGAGTCCCTGTTGCGCCGAAGCAAGCAGCGTCCGTTGGCGCATGTTGAGCGCCAGAGCGTCGCCCGCCGGCAATAACGCGGACGCCCGCGCGAGAATCCCGGATTCGAGTTCGCGCATCCCTTCGCCGGTCAATGCCGCAACGCACAATCGCGAATCGCCTGGACCGGGCGGATGAATGTCGCATTTTGCTGCAATGCCTATAAGATCGCTGTGTTCGGGAGCTTCGCCGGGCGAGCCGAGCCACAGCAGAAGATCGCAACGCTCGATCGCCTTCAGGGCGCGGTCGATGCCGATGCGCTCGATCGCATCGCCGGTTTCGTCGCGCAGGCCGGCCATGTCGATCAACAACAGGGGCAATCCGCCGAGCACGACGGGTGCCTCGATCAAGTCTCGCGTCGTGCCCGCGATCGGCGAGACGATCGCCGCCTCGCGCGCCACCAAAGCGTTGAGAAGTGTGGATTTTCCTGCGTTCGGTGGCCCCGCGATGCCGACCCGGACGCCGTCGCGCAGGCGCTCGGCGGGCGGGGCGGCGAGCGTTTCCGCCATCTCGCCCGAGAGCGCGGCAAGCGCGGCGAGGCGCTCGTTTTCGGGCCAAGGCTCGACATCGTCCTCGTCGGCGAAGTCGATCGCCGCCTCGGCGCGCGCCGACAGCGCGAGCAGCGCGTGCCGCCAGCCCTCGACCCTTCGCGACAGCCCGCCTTCGGCCATCGCCAGCGCGGCGCGGCGCTGAACCTCGGTCTCGGCGCGCAGCAGGTCTGCAAGGCCTTCGGCTTCGCTCAGGTCGATGCGGCCGTTTTCGAACGCATGGCGGGTGAACTCGCCGGGCTCGGCGGCGCGCAAGCCGGGAAGGTGCGCCAGCGCCGCCTGGACCGCCGCCACGGTCGCGCGGCCGCCGTGGAGGTGGAGCTCGACCATGTCCTCACCGGTGGCGCTGGCGGGGCCGGGAAAGCGCAGGGCGAGCGCGGTGTCGAGGGGCGCGGCGCTTTCGGGATCGGTCAGGGTGCGGAGCGTGGCATGACGGGGCGCGGGGAGCGGATGATCCGTAAGCGCGGTGAGCGCGGCGTCCGCGTCGGGTCCGCTGACGCGCACGATCGCGATCGCGGCGGGGGGCGTGCCGGAGGAGAGGGCGAAGATTGTGTCGGTCATAAGCCCCTCCCCTTTAGGGGAGGGGTTTGGCGTGGGGAATGTAGCGAATAGGAAACAGACGCCTTGCCGGATACTCCCCACCCCAACCCCTCCCCTGAAGGGGGGCTAAGAGGTCATTCCTTCGTCAGCCCCGTCACCTGGTCGAACATCCCGCGCCACATCTTCATGCCGGCCTCGCCCATCGGGGCCCAGCTTTTGACGACCGCGTCGAGCATATCGGGCGAGACGCCGCCCGACTTCATGGCGTCGAGCAGGTTCGCGACATAGGCCTCGTGGACGGGCTTGAGATCGGGCAGCCCCATGAATCGCCGCGCTTCTTCGGGCGTGCAATCGACGTCGACGGTGACTTTCATTGATCGCCCCTCGTTTGCCCGGGTTTATGCGCGCGACCGCATCAGCCGACAAGGCGCGCCATGTGCGGCGCGACATCGTGCCAGCCTTGCCAGATCATCTTGCCCGCGACGTAGAGGATCACCGCGAGGCCGATATAGACGATCCAGTGATGGCGCTGAACGAGGCGCGCGACGAGGTTCGCGGCGAGGCCCATCAGCGTGACCGAAAGCGCGAGGCCGAAGAAGAGGACAGCCGGGTGCTCGCGCGCGGCGGCGGCGACCGCCAACACATTGTCGAGGCTCATCGACAGATCGGCGACGGCGATCTGGATCGCGGCGGCAAGGAAGGTCTTGGTGCGCGGCGGACCCTCGACGGCCGGTGTCGCGGGATCGTCGGCCGCGGGGCGGGGCTTCGACGGGTGGAGCTCGCTCCACATCTTCCACGCGACCCACAGCAGCAGCAGCCCGCCCGCGAGGAGCAGGCCGGTGATCTTCAGGAGCATTGTCGCGATCAGCGCAAAGCCGATCAGGAAGAACAGCGCGAAGCCGACGCCGAGCATGATGACGCGCTTGCGCTCGCGCTCGGGCAGCCCGCCCGCGAGCGCGCCCATGATGACGACATTATCGCCCGCCATCGTGAGGTCGATGAACACGACCTGCGCGAGCGTCGCGAGGCCCGCGGCGGTGAACACATCGGCGAGGTCGAGTTGGGGGAGCATGGGACAGTCCCTAGGGAAAGCGGGGGCGTGGGCAAAGCCAACGCCGTCGGCCGGGTTCGCCCGTGGCGACCCGCCGTCCGCTCTTGCGCGAGTCCGCGCGCAGCATGCGCGCTGGCCGCGCTACGAGTTCATGCTGTCGAAGAAATCCTCGTTGGTCTTCGAATCCTTCATCTTGTCGAGAAGGAACTCCATCGCGTCGATCGTGCCCATCTGCATGAGGATGCGACGGAGCACCCACATTTTCGACAGCTTGTCCTTGGCGACGAGCAGCTCTTCCTTGCGCGTGCCCGACTTGCCGACGTCGAGCGCGGGGAAGACGCGTTTGTCGGCGACCTTCCTGTCGAGGATGATTTCGGAATTGCCGGTGCCCTTGAACTCCTCGAAGATCACTTCGTCCATGCGGCTGCCGGTGTCGATCAGCGCGGTGGCGATGATCGAGAGCGAGCCGCCTTCCTCGATGTTGCGCGCCGCGCCGAAGAAGCGCTTCGGGCGCTGGAGCGCGTTCGCGTCGACGCCGCCGGTCAGCACCTTGCCCGACGAGGGCACGACGGTGTTGTAGGCGCGTCCGAGGCGCGTGATCGAATCGAGCAGGATAACAACGTCCTTCTTGTGCTCGACGAGGCGCTTGGCCTTTTCGATCACCATTTCGGCGACCTGGACGTGGCGCGTCGCGGGCTCGTCGAAGGTGGAGGAAATCACCTCGCCATTCACGCTGCGCTGCATGTCGGTGACTTCCTCGGGCCGCTCGTCGACGAGAAGCACGATCAGGAACACGTCGGGGTGGTTGTCGGTGATCGCCTTGGCAATGTTCTGAAGCATCACCGTCTTGCCGACACGCGGCGGGGCGACGATCAGCGTGCGCTGACCCTTGCCCTGGGGCGAGATGATATCGATGACGCGCGCCGACTTGTCCTTGACGGTCGGATCGAGCGTATCGAGGCTCAGCTTCTCGTCGGGGTAGAGCGGCGTCAGATTGTCGAAATTGACGCGGTGCCTGACCGCTTCGGGATCGTCGAAATTGACCGTGGTGATCTTCATCAGCGCGAAATAGCGCTCGCCGTCCTTGGGGCCTCGAATCTCGCCCTCGACGGTGTCGCCGGTGCGCAGGCCGTGGCGGCGGACCTGGTTGGGCGAGACGTAGATGTCGTCGGGGCCGGCGAGATAGTTCGCCTCAGGTGAGCGCAGGAAGCCGAAGCCGTCCTGGAGCACTTCGAGCGTGCCGAGGCCGATCACCTGCTCGCCGTTCTCGGCCTCGACCTTCAGGATCGCGAACATCAGGTCCTGCTTGCGCAGGGTCGACGCGCTTTCGACGCCGAGCGCTTCGGCCATCTCGACCAGCTCGGCCGGGGTCTTCTTTTTCAGGTCTTTCAAATGCATGGGGGTATTTTTCCGTAATGTGGGAACTCGGGCCGACAGGCCGGACAGCGGATTCAAGGACTGAACGCTGGAAGAGCGCGACCGGACGGTGCGCTGGCTGCGGAATTAGGTGGCGTCCCGGTCCGAGTCAATCGCATGAGCCCCCAAAAAAATTGCGCCCGATCCGGCTGGCGGATCGGGCGCGTCCCGCCGGCGCGGCCGGGAGGTGGCAAGGCCGTGCCGTGGGGTTCGCGGGAAGCGCGATGATAGCGCGTCCGCGCGCTTCGCGCTTAACCTGCGTCTACGATGGGCGACGCGCGGAAAGATTCCGGCGGACTAGCCGCGCCGGTCGGTCTCGAAGCTCGCCTCGATCGCCGCGAGGAGCGCGAGCGACGCCTCCATGCGCCTCTTCGATTCGCCGATCGCGGCGGCGACGTCGCGCTTGACCTCGGCGGCGACGCGCACCGCGAGCGCGGCTTCGGACGTCGTCATGACGCCGCGCTCGACCAGCGCGTGCAAAATGCTTTCGGCGAGAAGCAGCGCCGCCTGGCCGTGCGCATCGGGCTCGTGCTTTCGCGCAGTCGGCGCGACGCCGCCATATTCGGCCTCTTGAGGAGGCATAAATTCCGCCTAGCTTTTCTTCAGGCGGGAGCGTAGTAATACTCTCGGCCGCCGGCGCCTGAGAAGGGTTGCCGACGATGGTCCAGTGTTATGGGCGTTATCGTTCTTGCGCCACAACCGAGATCATGCGCGGAGCTTAACCTCGATTAAGCAAAGGCGGCCAAGGCTTTGCATATACGACCCGGCCTATGTCGAACGCTTTTGTTGACAAGATTAGAAGCTATGTGCCGCTTCAGGCCGACGACGCCGAAGTCCTCGAGGCGGCGTGCGCGAACGTGCGCGCGATTCCGGCGCGCTACGACCTGATCCGCGAGGGCGACAAGCCCGGCCCCGTCTTCGTGATGCTCGATGGCTGGGCGTGCCGCTATAAATTGCTTCCCGAGGGCGGGCGGCAGATCGTCGCTTTCCTGATGCCGGGCGATTTCTGCGACATGCACGTCGCGGTGCTCGACGAGATGGACCACAGCATTGCGACGCTGACCCCCGCGCGCGTCGCGATGATTCCGCGCGAGGAGATGGAGCGGCTTATCGAGGCGCGGCCGAAGCTCACCCACGCCTTCTGGCGCACCCAGCTCGTCGACGAGAGCGTGTTGCGCGCGTGGATCGTTTCGATGGGGCGGCGCAGCGCGATCGAGCGCGTCGCGCATCTGATGTGCGAGCTGTTCGCGCGCGCGCGCAACATCGGGCTGGTCGAGAACGACCGCTGCGACCTTCCGCTGACGCAGATCGTCATAGCCGACGCGCTCGGGCTGACACCGGTTCACGTCAACCGCGTGCTGAGAAAGCTGCGCGAAGCGGGGGCGATGGATGACGAGACCGGCAAACTGGTGATCACCAACCCCGCGCAGCTCGCCTTTGTCGCGGGGTTCGACGACAATTATCTGCACCGCAGATCGCGGCGGGTGGCCTAGCCGTCGACGGAAAGTCCGGCTCTTGGCACGAGAGAGTCGCCGGCATCCGAAAGATCGCCCTCGCCCTTGTCGCCCAGAACCAGGCGCAAGATGCTGCTCATCCGGCCCGCGTAAAGGCCCGCCATCTCGGCGTGGACCTTGCGCGCGGACGACGAAGGCGAGCGAACCGCCATGTCGGATTCGGCGGCGGCGCGGCGCGCGAAATAGGTTTTGTCGTCCTCGTTCAACGATCAGCCCCTGCCATATCGCGGGACGATTTTGACAGGTCGGGGCAGAAAGCGCCTTATCCTGCGATAAGATTGTGAACCGAAACGCGAATCTTCAGAACGGCTTGACGATCACCAAGACGACGATGACCGCTGTGGCGAGGCCGGGGACTTCGTTGAGCAGGCGCATCGTCCTTCCCGAAACGAGGCCGCGCCCTTCCGCGAGCTTTCGCGCGTAGCCCACCATCCAGCCGTGATAGGCCGACAGCAGCAGCACGGCCGCGAACTTGGCGTGAAACCATCCTTCGCCCGCCGCGCCGATATTGACGAGCAGCGCGAGGCCCAGCGCCCACACCATCATCATCGCGGGGTTGAGGATGATCGTAATCAGCCGTCGCTCGCGCTCGATCCAGCGCGCCCATTCGGGCGTGCCGCGCTCTGCCTCCTGGTGATAGGCGTAGAAGCGCGGCAGCATGAACAGCCCCGCCATCCAGAAGATCACGAACGCGACGTGCGCGGCCTTCACCCAGAGGTAGACATTGCCGAGGAACCCGATCATCGGCGCACCCGCGCCAGCAGCGCCCCGACATGCGCGATCGGGGTATCGGGCAGGATGCCGTGGCCGAGGTTGAAGACATGCGGCCGGTCGCGGAACGCGTCGAGGATCGCGACGATCGCGGTCTCCATCACGGCACCCCCGGCAATCAGCGCGAGCGGATCGAGATTGCCCTGGACGGGCAAGCCCGGCGGGAGGTTCGCGTGCGCCCAACGGCAGTCGACGGTCTCATCCAGCCCGAGCGCATCGACACCGGTTTCGCGCGCATAGGCGGGAAGTTTGCCGCCCGCGCCCTTGGGAAAACCGATGATCGGTGTCCCGGGGTGGCGCGTTTTGAGCGCGGCGACGATGCGCGCGGTCGGCGCGATCACCCAGTCC
>JACDGO010000478.1 GCA_013821585.1 Sphingomonadaceae bacterium | reverse complement strand
CCTCGACGCCGCCGCCGAAGCGCCAGCGCGGCTCAGCGGGCGAATAGCCGATTGTGCTCGCCAAGCTGTCGGGGTCGATCGAGTCGAAGTCGAGCCGCGCGAACAGCACGCGCAGATGGTCGCGCGTGAGCGGCAGGGGGCCGAGCCGGCTGGTCTGGTCGATAAAGTCGAACCCGCCCGACAGGAACAGATTGTGCGACTGGCGCCGCACCAGCGGATAGCGCGCGCGCAGCGTCGCGACGAAGGTGCGCGAGCGCAGGTCGATGAGCGGTCCGAGCGACGGATGCGTCCACGCATAGTTGAAATCGCCCGCGATCAGCAGCCCCTCGCGGCCGATGCGGAATTCCTGGCTGGCCTGGACGACTTGCTGCTCCTCGAAATCGGCGGTCGAAAAGACGCCGAGCGTCGTGCGGTCGCCCGCGCCGAACAGGCCGTTGAGGCGCAATTGCGCGAGCCCGCCGAAGCGCCCGACCTCGCGGCTGCCATAGTTCTGCACGTTGACGTCGAGTTCGACCGGCGTGCGCACCACCTGCACTTCGCCGATCACCTCTCCGGGAACCGTCCCCGCCGGACGCAGCGTCAGGCGCACGTCGAAGCCCGGCAGGTCGCGCGCGAGCAGCAGATAGCGCTCGGCGGCGAGGATGTTGAAGACGGGCTGCTCCTGAATCGCCTTCAGATAGCCCTGGATGATCCCTTCCGAATTGCCCGCGTCGCCGCGCACCTGAAAGCCGACGAGCTTGGCCATCAGTACGTCGAACCTGACCGTGCCGCTCTCGATCTTTTGCGGCGGCACCTGCACCGCGGCGAGATAGCCGGCGCGGCGCAGGATCGTCGCCGCGCGGTCGCGGATTTCGCACACGGCGGCGATCGGCACCGTCTTGCCGATCTGATCGGCATAGGCGGGGCGCAGCATGTCCGGCGATACCGGACCCAGTCCCGAGAATTCGGCGCCGGTGAACTGTACGGTGATGTCCTTGTAGGCGGC
Organism: Sphingomonadaceae bacterium; assembly: GCA_013821585.1. Lineage (GTDB taxonomy): Bacteria > Pseudomonadota > Alphaproteobacteria > Sphingomonadales > Sphingomonadaceae > Sphingomonas_O. Next base: position 1,429 of record JACDGO010000478.1, on the reverse strand, counting down.
ATCGGCGAGCGGGCAGGGCGCGCGCTCGATCTCCCCTTCCACCGTCACGCGGCTGCTCGACGGCGGCGGGTTCGGCGTGACCGGCAACCGCTCGACCTCCTCGCGCGTCGGCGGGGCGATCTGCGTCGCCTGCGCATAGGCGGCGGCCGGAAACAGTCCCCCGATGATGACCGGCAGCGTGACGAGCGACTTGAGCCCCAAAGACCGCATTACTTCCCCTTCGGCCGGCGCGCCGCGCCGGGGAGCGGAAGTCGAGGATGTCCCTCTCACGCTCGCCGGCGCGAATGCACCGTCATCGAGCGCCGCCTACCCGCGACGCTCGCCCCGACGACCCACGAGGCAGATACCGGACCGGCGCTTTTCGCCGTTTCCCCAAATACGTGGGATATCAGCCGAACTCGCTCATTTCAAGCCGAAAGCCCGGCGGATCATCCCGCTCCGGCACGCGACGCGGTGGTCGCGGTATCGACGAGCAGGTCGAGCTGGCCCGTGCAGCCCTTGGCGATCAGCGCCGCGCCGAGTCCGTCAAGTTGGGCGTTGTCGGCTGCAATCGTCTCGACGCGCACGCTGGTCGGCCTGGCCCAGCCGGGGCCGCTCAGCCAATATTCGCTTCCCGCCGCGATCGGCATGTCGGCGACCGGCCATGGACGCACGCTCTGGCCGGCCGCGAACGACAGCGGCACGGTGCGTCCGTCGCTCGCGCGCTTCAGCGTCAGGGTCGTCGGTTGCGTCATGTCGGGACGCCAGATCGTCGCGCCCGCCGTGCTGCCCAGGCACACCGCGCCGCTGCGCGTCGCGTCGACATACCAAAGGTTCGGACTCTTGGCCTCGCCCGAACCGGCGCCGCGCACCGCTCCGGTGCGGACCTGGCGTGTCCCCGTGTTGCGCAGCAGCGCGCCGAGCGCCGAAGGCGGCGCCGAGATGCTTGTCGCCGCGCCGAGCACGAAGGTTCCGGGTCCGCTCAACGTGCGTGTGCCCTTGCCGTCGAGCAGCACCAGGCTGTCGCCCGCGCGCAGCGAGACGCGCGTTCCGGCGACCGCCTTGCCGGGCGGAAAATCGCGGGCGGAAGGACCGACCGCGCGGACGACGATCGTGCCGGCGGCCGCGGCCCCCGCCGCGCCCAACGCGAGCGCGGTCGCGGCCAGTTTCATCGATTTGCTAGTCCAGGACAAAATAGCCTCCCTCAGCTTGATGGGTGCATCGATACACCAAATTACGCAACGCCGCATCATTTGGATGCGATTCGGTAAACGCGCCCAGCGTGGCGAGCGTCGACGCATCGGCGCCGCGCGCGCGCTCTATGACCTGGGCGGCGACCGCGCGCGCCTCGCGCGTCAGATCGGGGCGCGGCTCCATTACGTCGATCGGCGTCGCCCGTCCGCGCAGCACGACGCGGCCCAGCGGGCGATACCAGTCGAGCCCCGAAAGC
>JACDGO010000477.1 GCA_013821585.1 Sphingomonadaceae bacterium | reverse complement strand
GGGCGGTTCGCTCGTCACGCGGCTCGGCAATGCACCGCTGTTCGCGCAGCTGCGCTACAATGGCCCCGCCGACACCTTGTGGCGGCTTAGCGGAATCGAGAGCATCGATTTGTCCGGCCCCGTCGCGGTCGGCGCCGATGTGAGCGGGACCGCGCGCGATCCGCAAATTCGCGGGTCGCTCAAGACCGACAATCTGCGCCTCGAGAGCCCCACGAGCGGCACGGTGCTGACGGCGATGAAGGCGGTGGGGCGCTTCGGCGGATCGAAGCTGGTAATCGACAGCTTCACGGCGAAAGCCGGCGAAGGCACGCTCAATGGGCGCGCGACTTTCGATCTCGCCGCCGCGCACGGCTTCGGCATGGATATCGCCGCAGACGGCAAGTTCGCCGAAGTGATCCGCCGCGACGACATCGGCGCGACGATCACCGGCCCGGTGTCGATCAAGTCCGACGGCGGCAGCAGCACGATCTCGGGCAACGTCAAGCTCGACCGCAGCGCCTTCCGGCTGGGACGGGCGAGCGCCGCCGCCGCGGTGCCGCGTCTGCGCGTGCGCGAGATCAACCAGCCGCCCGACGCCGCCGAGGTCGAGCGCGCGCCGATGGTGTGGGCGCTCGACATCAAGGCGAACGCGCCGAACCGGCTGTTGGTCACAGGCCTCGGCCTCGACAGCGAATGGCGCGCCGACCTGAACATCGGCGGGACGCTTGACAGCCCTGCGATCCTCGGCCGCGCCGATCTGGTGCGCGGCGGCTATGAGTTCGCGGGCAAGCGCTTCGACCTGGCGCGCGGCGTCATCCGCTTCCAGGGCGCGAGCCCACCCGATCCCGTGCTCGACATCGAGGCGAACGCGGCGATCCAGGGGCTGAGCGCGACGATCCGCGTGACCGGAACCGGCCAGCATCCCGACATCGCCTTCACTTCGACCCCCGCGCTGCCGCAAGAGGAGCTGCTGTCGCGGCTGCTGTTCGGCACCTCGATCACCAATTTGTCCGCGCCCGAGGCGCTCCAGCTCGCCGCCGCGGTCAACGGCCTGCGCGGCGGCGGCGGAATCGACCCGATCAACGCGATCCGCAAGGCGATCGGGCTCGACCGGCTGCGCATCCTTCCCGCCGACGCGACCACCCGACAGGGAACGGCGATCGCCGCGGGCAAGTATATAACCAGGCGCACCTATGTGGAGGTGATTAGCGACGGCGCGGGCTATTCGGCAACGCGCGTCGAGTTCCAGATCACGCGCTGGCTGTCGCTGTTATCGACGATCTCCACGATCGGGCGGCAATCCGCTACGGTGCGCATCTCAAAGGATTATTGACGGCACGCGTTCCCCCGTTATCGCCTTGCCGATGACGATGACGCGATCCGGTTGGCGAAGCATTCCGCCCGCGCTCATCGCTGGCTTTCTGCTGCTTCTGGCGATGGTGACAGGCAGCCTGATGCTGGTTCGCATTCTCGCCGGCAATACCGACCGGACGGCGTTCATGCTCAACTATGGCCGCACGCTCAATGCGGCGATCGCCGCAGCGCGTGACGGCGAGATCGGTCAGCGCGGTTATCTCCTGACCGGCGAACGCCGCTATCTCACGCCCTATGAGAGCGCGATGGATGCGATCGGCCCGGCGATCGACAGGATGCGCGCGTTAGACGATCCGCGCGCGACCGCGACCGCCGCGAAGCTCGAGCCGTTGTTCGATCTCAAGGTCAATGAACTCAAGGAAACGATTCGGCGCTACGATGCCGGCGACCGGGCGGGCGCGATCGCCTTGGTCAAAACCGATGTGGGCGCGGCGGCGATGGACCGCATCCGGATCATCGTAGAGGGCGAGCGTAGCTGGACGCGCGCCCGGACCGCCGAGATCACCGGCCGCGCGCGACGCGCCGTCGCGCAGCTGACATTCGGGCTGATCGCCGGGTTGGTGGCGATAATCGCGCTGTCGTGGGGGTGGCTGTCGGGCGCACGCCGGCAATATGCTGAGGTCGATGCGGCGCGTGGCGACGCCGAGAGCGCGCTTTCCGCGCTCAAGACCGAGAACGCGGCGCGAGAGGAAGCCGAGGGGCAGGTGCGCCAGCTCCAGAAAATGGAGTCCATGGGCCAGCTGACCGGCGGCATCGCGCACGACTTCAACAACATGCTCGCGGTCGTCCTCGGCAACCTCGAGCTCGCCAAGCGGCGGCTGCACAGCGAGCCGCATCGCGCCGAGGCGTGCGTCGACAACGCGACCGACGGCGCCAGGCGCGCGGCGGCGCTGACCGCGCGCCTGCTCGCCTTCTCGCGCCGCCAGCCGCTCGCGCCCGTGCCGATCGATGCGAACAAGCTGCTGAGCGGGATGTGCGAGATGCTCAACCGCACGCTCGGCGAAGCCATCGACGTCCAGTGCGTGGAAGCCGCAGGATTATGGCGCTGCTATGCCGACCCGAGCGAG
>JACDGO010000476.1 GCA_013821585.1 Sphingomonadaceae bacterium | reverse complement strand
GTCACCAAGGCAAGAACGGTCCAATCCGCCAAGCGGTGGAGGGTGGCCACCCCCCACCGCTTGCTTCATCGCCTAAACGAAGAAGCTGGTTGGGAATATGCAAGGCGAGAGCGCCTGCGGGTCAGCGCGAAAACATCGCGCCCTTAGGAGCGCGTAGCGCGGCACAGAGTGCGACCTTCAAAACTCCCGCTCATTTTCCACGCTCCCGATCGTCACCCGGATGGGCCGGGACTACAGGCCCGGTTCGCGCAGCGAATAGAGTGGGTCGCCACTAGGCAGCGCCAATCGCGTTTTTTTCCAAATCAATTTGAACAAATATCTGTCATATATTCGGAATTCAGGGAAGATTCGGACTGTCAGCCATAACAGCGGACGGTCAATACGAGAGCCAATGCAATGCAGACGAATGACGCGAGCAGGCCATTGACGCCACGACGACCCGCTCGCCACATTCGCAGATAAACTCAGGGTGCAGCGGAGGTAAGTTCTTGACTGTTAAATTATCCACTACCGATTGGCGACGTTCTTGACGCTGTCGACCGAGACCTCTCCCAGCTTCGCGCGATGTTGCAATAACGCGATGTATTCCTCGGCCACCTGCCGGAACGGCCGGTTGAAGACGGGGACATCGTGCTTGATCCGAAACCGGATATCGGCGTCGTGGTCGAACGCTTGCTCGCTGGCAGCCTGCCGATCGGATGTTCGCAGCGCGATGGTCTTGTAGCGGTCCTCGTTTGGTAGCTTGATGCGGCAGTAGAAGTTGCGGTGTTCCACGTCGCCGCGCCTGAAAATGATCAGGCCGATTTTCAGCTTCTCCTTGTCTGTAATAAAGGCCACCGCCGCCCTCCATTGTGCAGAATCCGTGCAGGTTAGCGGCGCGCGCCCTCGGAAGCCCATGGCTGTGCAGGTGGGCACCCCTATTAACCTCGCCGTCGACGCATGCTGTCCCGGTTAAGGGTGGTTTGATTCCGTTTCGTTTCCATTCTGATTCGGAAATGTTCATGTTCTCCGAACTCAACCGAAAACCAGTGGGAGGTTAATGGAGGTGCCCAGGTGCTGTGAAGGAGCTTACGACTTATTTTCTTAGCCAAATACAGTTATTTAGTCGAATCCTGTCGTCCCGACCAACGCGCTTCGCGCAACGTCGCAGCGAAGCTGCGACAAGCTCCCAAGCGAAGCGCGCGGCCGGCGGCGCTCAAGCGCCGACCGACGACGCGGCTTTGCCGCGGCGTTCGCCCTCAACTCTTTCTAATCAAAGCCCGCGCCAGCTTCGCGTCCTCGAGCGAATAATACAGCCAGATCCGCCCGTCCTCGACCACCACCGAGGACGCGAAGGCGATGTCGATCGCGGCGCGATCGTTGACCGGCGGCGGTGTGATCAGCGGCTGGATCCCGCGCGCGACGACTTTCGAAAAGTCGCTGTCGAACGCCGCCCAGCCAATCCGCCAGCGCGCGTCGCGCGTCGCGCCATTGTAGAACATCACCGGCATTTCCGGATTTTCGAGCAGCAACGGCCCGGTCGACAAATGCCAGTTGTCCCAGCTGTTCGGGCGAATCCCGATCGGGCTTTGGCGTTCGTGCCATGGCCCGGCGACGCCGTCGCCGCGCGCGAGGCCGATCGCCGACGCGTTGTCGCGCGCATATTCGTAGAACAGACGCCAGAAGCCCTTGTCGGTCAGGGTGACGGTGGCTTCCTTCGTGTTGCCCATCGACCGGGTCGAGGGAAGCGCGACGCCCATCTTGGTCAGCCGGTCGAGCGACGGACCCACCGCGTAGAGCAGCTGTCCTGTCGCGAAATCGTCGAGAACGCCGGTGTAATAGACGACCCACGAGCCGTCCTGCATCACCGCCGGCGTCGGATCCTCGCACCCGCCGATGTCGTCGGGGCCGGGTCCGGGAGTTAGCACCGGTGCGGCATCCATCGTGAAGAAGCGGCCGTCGGCGCTCGTTCCGTGCCAGATGACGCCGGTATCGGTGAAGGGCGCGCCATCGCATGGCCGCGCGCGCATCAGCATTTCATAGCCGCCGTGCAGCGACGCCCAGACATAGCCGCTCATGAACGCGCGTTTCATCAACTCGGGCGGCCCGGCGATCTCGAGCATCTCGATCGCCTCGACGTTGAAATCGAGCACGATCACGTTCGACTCGACGCGATCGCCGCCGCTCATGCGCCCATCCCGAGCACCAGCGACAGGCCGCCGTCGATCGTCACCGACGCGCCTGTGACATAGGCGGCGGCGGGCGAGGCGAGCCACAAGGCGAGTCCCGCGACTTCCTCCGGCGTTCCCGCGCGCGCGACGGGGACATTGGCTTCGAGGCTCTTGCGATAGGCGGCGTCGTCGAGCGCGCGTTCGTTCATTGGGGTCAGGATCATGCCGGGCGCGATCGCGTTGACGCGGATGCCGGCCTTCGCCTCCTCGA
>JACDGO010000475.1 GCA_013821585.1 Sphingomonadaceae bacterium | reverse complement strand
GCACCGAGGACACGCGCATTGTTCGCATCGATCTCGCGGTCGCCGACGACGCCGGAAGGCCGGCGGCGGCGCTGACGCTGGCGAGGGCGGTCGAATGAGGAATGAGCAAGGATTCACCCTCGTCGAACTCGTCGTCGCGTTGTTCATCTTCGGGATGCTCGCGGCGGCCGGCGTCGGGCTCCTGGCTTTCAGCGTGCGCGCGCAGGATGCGGCCGGAACGCGGCTCGCCGCGGTGGGCGACGAGCGGCGGCTGTCGTCTCTGCTCGCCGCCGACTTGGCGCAAGCCGTGCCGCGCGTGACGCGCGACGCGGGCGGCGCGAGCGTCCCCGCCTTTTCGGGAACCAACGGCCAAGGGCGGGCGCCGATCCTGTCCTACGTCCGCGCGGGCTGGACCAATCCGGCGCAGCGCGCGCGCAGCGGGCTTCAGCGCGTCGAGATCGTGCTCGCCGGCGATCGCCTCGAGCGCCATGCGAGCACGATAACCGACGGGAACGAGACGGTGATGCCGACCGTCCTCGCCGACGATGTCGAGCGCGTCGCCGCGCGCTATCGCACCGCGACCGGGTGGAGCGACCGCTTCGCCGACCCCCGCGCCGATGCGCTGCCGCGCGCCGCCGAGTTGACGCTCACGCGCAAGAACGCCGCGCCGCTGACGCTCGATTTTCTCGTCGCGACCAAATATCCATGAAGCGCTCGGAACAGGGCGCGGCGCTCCTGAGCGTGCTTCTGCTGGTCGCGGTGATGGCGGTGCTCGCCGCCGCCGCGCTCGAGAAATTGAAGCTCGCCACGCATCTCGCGACCAACGCCGCCGCAATCGACCAGGCGCGCGCCTATGCGATGGCGGGCGAGACGATCGCGCTTTACCGCATCGGCGACCTGATTCAGCGCGACGCGAACCGGACGACGCGCGAGGGCGACTGGGAGGGGCGCGAGACGAGCTTTCCGATCGACGGCGGCATCGCCTCGGCGCGATTGAGCGACGGCGGCAATTGCTTCAACCTCAACTCGGTCGTGCAGGGTGACGTGGCGGGAGGACTAACCGTGCGCCAGGGCGGGGTCGAGGAGTTCGCGCGGCTGATGACCTTGCTCGACGTGCCGCCGAACGTCGCGCAGGGTGTCGCGCTCGCCACCGCCGACTGGATCGACAGCGACACCGTCCCGCTCCAGGGCGGGGCCGAGGACGACACTTATCAGCGCGGGCCGTTGCGCTATCGCACCGCGAATACCCTGATGGCCGACCGCAGCGAGCTGCGCGCGGTTGCCGGGGTGACGCCCGAACTCTATGCGCGGCTTCAGCCTTTCCTCTGCGCGCTGCCGGTGCACGAACTGTCCTCGATCAACGTCGATACGCTGACGCCGCAACAGGCGCCCCTGCTCGCGATGCTTTCCGCGAACATCGATCCCGCGCGCGCGCGCAGCGCGATCGAGCAGCGCCCGCCCGGCGGTTGGGTGAGCACCGCCGACTTTTGGAAGCAGCCGATGCTCGCCGGCGTCGCCGACGCCGCCAAGGGGCAGGCGGTGCTGAACACGCGCTGGTTCGGCCTCAGGCTGCTCGTCGAGCTCGCTGGCGCAGAACTCGAGGAGAACGCGCTGATCGACGGCGGCGTCAAGCCGGGCCGGCTGGTACGCCGGTCTTACGGCGAAGCGACGTGACAAATGTCGTGCTTCTGCTCGGCGATGCCGCGCGCTGGCTGCGTATCGAGGACGGCGCGATCGTGGCGCGCGGGGACGGATTTTCGCCAGAAATGCCCGATGAGGTGCGCGTCGTCGCGGTCGTTCCCGCGCGCGAGGTCGCGGTGCATCAGGCGAACCTGCCCAACCTGTCGGAACCGCAGGCGCGGGCGGCGGCGCGGCTTCTGGTTGCCGAGCAAAGCGCGGGCGCGTCCGACGGGCTGCACATCGCGATCGGGCCGGAAGGCGCGAACGGCGACCGCACGATCGTCGCGATCGAGGCCGCGCATATGGCGCGCCACCTCGCGGAGCTTGCCACCTTGGGTATCGATCCCGACGCGATGCTCGCCGCGCCTTTGCTCCTGCCGCGTCCAACCGAAGGCTGGCTGCGCGGCGACCTCGGCGAGGAGGTCGTCGTGCGTGGGCGCGACGCGGCGTTCGCCGACGATGCCGTGCTGACGCCGATGGTGACGGGCGGCGCGGCCGTCGTCGATCTTGATCACGACGCGCTCGAAGCCGCGGTCGTCGCGGCCGCGGAGACTCCCGAGGTCGACCTGCGCCAGCCGCCGTTCGCGAAGTTGCGGCGCTGGTCGATCGACTGGCCGCTCGTTCGCCGCCTTGCCGTGCTCGGCCTGCTGCTCGCCACGGCGACGCTCGCGGTCGAGATCGTGACGATCGCCAAGCTGAACGCGACCGCCGATCGCATCGAGGCGGCGAACGCGATCAGGGCGCGCGCGGCCTTGCCTCCGGG
>JACDGO010000474.1 GCA_013821585.1 Sphingomonadaceae bacterium | reverse complement strand
TATTCTCGTCGCTCTGCTTGCAAGCACCGCGCTCGCAAATCCATGGCCGACGACCGAGGGCGAGTTTGTCGTCAAGGACTTCGCCTTTCGTTCGGGCGAGCATTTGTCCCGGCTTCGCCTCCACTACACCACGCTCGGCACGCCGCACCGCGACGCGCACGGGCGGATCGACAATGCGGTGATGGTGCTCCACGGCACCGGCGGATCGGGCAAGAACTTCCTCGTGCCCCAGTTCGCCGACGAGCTTTATGGTCCCGGCGCGCCGCTCGACATCACGAAGACCTACGTCATCCTTCCCGACGGGATCGGTCACGGCGGATCGTCGAAGCCGAGCGACGGGCTGCGCATGGCGTTTCCCAAATACGACTATGGCGACATGGTCGAGGCGCAACGGCGGCTGCTGGTCGACGGGTTGGGCGTGACGCGCCTGAAGCTCATCCTCGGCACGTCGATGGGGTGCATGCACGCGTTTGTTTGGGGAGAGACGCACGCGGGCTTCGCCGAGCGTCTCGCGCCGTTCGCATGCAACCCGGTCGAAATCGCCGGACGCAACCGCATGTGGCGCAAGATGGCGATCGACGCGATCGAGGCCGATTCGGCATGGAACCGCGGCAACTACACCGCCCAGCCCGCGTCCGGCCTTCGGACGGCAGCCGATCTCTCGGTCATCGCCGGGGGCAATCCGCTCGCGATGCAGGCGCAATATCCGACGCGGGTGGCGGCCGAAGCCGCGCTCGAACAAAGCTTCGCGTCGCGCGGCAAGGGCGTCGACGCCAACGACGCGATCTATTTCTACGACGGGTCGCGAACCTATGATCCCGCGCCGTTGCTCGAACGCATCACGGTGCCCGTGCTCTGGATCAATTCCGCCGACGACTTCATCAACCCGCCCGAGCTCGGCATCGCCGAACGCGAGGTGAAGCGGATGCCGAACGCCCGTTTCATCCTGATCCCCGAGACGGTCGATACGCACGGGCACGGCACGCACACTTGGGCGAAGTTCTGGAAAGCGGACCTGGCGAAGCTGCTCGCGACGCCCGTGCGCTAGGCGCGCTTCCCTCGTCGGGCGCTCAAGGATAGGGCTGCGCCATGATCCTCGTCATCGACAATTACGACAGCTTCACCTGGAACCTCGTCCATTATCTAATGGAGCTGGGCGCCGAGGTGGAGGTCGTGCGAAACGACGCGATCTCGGCCGGACAGGCGCTGTCGAGCGGCGCGCAGGGCTTTCTGATCTCGCCGGGGCCGAAGACTCCCGACGACGCGGGCGTGAGCCTCGATCTCGTCGCCGCCTGCGCCGACGCCGGGCGGCCGCTGCTCGGCGTGTGCCTCGGCCATCAGGCGATCGGCCAACATTTCGGCGGGCATGTCGTGCGCGGCGGACTGATGCACGGCAAGACCTCGCCCGTGACGCACGATGGATCGGGCGTGTTCGCGGGCCTCCCCTCGCCCTTCACCGCGACGCGCTATCACTCGCTGATCGTCGAGGACGTCGAAGAGCTGATCGTCAACGCGACATCGCCCGACGGCAGCGTGATGGGCTTGCGCCACGCGACGCTTCCAATCCACGGCGTCCAGTTCCATCCGGAAAGCATCGCCACCGAGCACGGCCATGCGCTGCTCGCCAATTTCATGACGCTCGCCGGGCTCAGGGTGAAGGAGCGCGCGTGACGATTGTCACGCGGCTGCCCGACGCGGCGGCGCCGCTCGATCCGGAGACGGCGCGCGCTGCGTTCGACGACCTGCTCGACGGCAAGGCGGGCGACGACGACGCTACGACTTTTCTGACCACGCTCGCCGAGCGCGAGGAAACCGCGATCGAGATCGCCGCCGCGGCCGAGGCGCTGCGCGCGCGGATGATCCCGGTCGCCGCGCCGCCCGACGCGATCGACGTGTGCGGCACCGGTGGCGACGGCAGCCATAGCCTCAACGTCTCGACGGCGGTCGCGATCGTCGTCGCGGCGTGCGAGGTTCCGGTCGCAAAGCACGGAAATCGCGCCGCTTCGTCACGCGCGGGCGCGGCCGATACGCTCGAGGCGCTCGGCCTCGATCTCGACCGCGCTTCCGACAATGCGGAAAGCACCCTCGCCGACCTCGGCATCGCCTTTCTGTTCGCGCAGAAGCATCACCCGGCGCTCGCGCGCCTCGCCCGCGTCCGCCGCGCGCTCGGGCGGCGCACGATCTTCAACCTGATCGGCCCGCTCGCCAACCCGGCAGGGGTAAAACGCCAGTTGATCGGGATCGCGCGCGCCGACTACCTGCCTGTCATGGCGGAGGCCCTCGCGCTGCTCGATGCCGAAGACGCGATGCTCGTCGCGGGCGACGAGCCGCTCGACGAGCTGTCGGTCGCCGGTCCGAGCAGCGTGATCCGCCTCGGCGAAACCATGGTGCGCGTCGCGCCCGCCGACGCGGGGCTCCACACGCATC
>JACDGO010000034.1 GCA_013821585.1 Sphingomonadaceae bacterium | reverse complement strand
GATTTTTTCAGCCGCGTTTTCCACATGACGCAGGCGTCGCTCGGCCTCCCCGTCGCGATCATCTACAGCTTCGCGGGTGCTGGCGCGCTGTCGTCGGGGCTACTCTTTCCGCAGCTGACCGCACGCGGCTACAGCGTCAACCGCGCACGCAAAACGTCGATGCTGTTTTACGCGTGCATGATTCTGCCGATGCCGCTCGCGTTGCTCGCGCCGAATCCCTGGGTCGCGGCGCTGGTGATCGGTGCGGCGCTGTTCGCGCACCAGGGCTTTTCGACTAACGTGTTCGGGCTGACCGCCGACATCGTGCCGACCGGTCGCGTCGCTACGGTGATCGCGACCGGAGCGGTGGCGGGTAACATCTCAGGGGCGTTGATAATCAAGCTCGCCGGATGGAGCCTTGCCAACGGCCACGGCTATTGGCCGATGTTCGCAATCTGCGCGAGCGCCTACCTCGTGGCGACGCTCTGGGTACATTTGCTGCTGCCTGTGATCCGGCCGGCGAAGGCTTAATCCCTCGCCGGTCCGATCTCGCTCAGTTCCCGAAATTGATCCGCGCGGTAACGCCGTAATAGCGATCGGCGTCGCGCGGGATCTGGTAGCGATAGGCGCCGCCAGGGCCGCCGTTGGCGATCGCGGCGGCAAAGCTTTGGTCGAACAGGTTGCGGACCTGGAAGGTCAACCTGAAGCGGTCGTTGCTGTCCGCCACCCCTGCCGTAAGGTTGACGAGCCCGTAGCCGTGGATCGTCGCGAGCCTGCGGATGACCGGATCGGGCGAGAATTGCGCGAGCTGCTTCGACTGGTATGACCCCTGCCCGCCGAAGAAGACGTCGACCGCGCCGCCGGTCCGCCAGCGATAGTCGGCGCCGAGCGAGCCCTTGAACTTGGGCGCGAAGGCGAGCGGCGTTCCAGGCGGGATGATCGCGGTGGCGGGCGCGCCGGGCGCGACGCGGAACTGGTCGACCTTCGCGTCGGTGTAGGCGGCGCCGCCTGAGATGGAGAGGTCGGTGACCGGCCGCCACAGCAGGTCGAGCTCGCCGCCGCGCGTCGAGACCGTTCCCGCGTTGGTGAACCGCGTCACGACCACGCCCGCGACGACGTCCGGATTGTTTGCTTGGAAGTTGCGGTATTTGGCGTAATAGCCGGCGAGGTTGACCACCAGCCGTCCGCCGAACAGCGTGTTCTTCAGGCCCACTTCATAGGCGTTCGACGTTTCGGGCGAAATCGCGTTCGTGCCGGTCGCGGTCAGGTTGTAGAAAACGTTGAACGCCGGTCCCTTATAGCCGCGCGCATAGGTGGCATAGGCCATAGTGTTGTGGCTGACGTCGAACTGCACGCCGCCCTTGCCCGACAGATTTTCGTTGGTCGCCTTGCCGGTGAAGATCGTCGCCGGCTGGCCGGTGCCGGTCGGCGTGACCGGGAAGCTCGGGTTGATGCCCGGCCCGGCGAGCGTCGTGTTGCGGCTGTGGAACACCTCGAGCTCGTCTACGGTGTAGCGCAGGCCGGCGATGATCCGGAACCGCTCGGCGAAGTTGATCGTCCCTTGGCCGAAGAAGGCGAGGTTCTTGAAGGTCGAGCCGAAATCGGCGGTGCCTGTCGGGAAAGTCGACGGGTTGGCGAGCGGGCTGGTGCATGGCGTCAGCACCGTCGGCGCGGGCGTGACCGCCGAGGTGCAGACGATGTCGTTGCGCGTGAAGATGCGCTCGGAGAAAGCGCGCGAATAATAGGCGCCCACGACATAGTCGATGAACTGATGTCCCGGCGACGTCAGCCGCAATTCCTGGCTGATCGTATTGCCGGTCTGCGGCCCGAAGTCGTGGAGCTGGTTGAAGCCGATATAGGCGGCGGGAAGAAAGTCACCGTCGCGAATTTCGGTGTTCTTGTAGTTGCGATAGGCGGTGATCGAGGTGATCGTCGCGGGACCGACATCGGCGTCGAGCTGCGCCGAAAAGCCGTAACCCGTCTCGATCGTGCGCGTGATCAGGTTCTGCGCGATCTGTCGCGTCCGGTCGCCCAACGGAGTCGGGAGCGCGGCGGTTGACAAGTTAGTTGTCGGTAGCCCGGTCGCGCCGGCGATCGGCGGCGTGCCGATGACCTCGGCGCAGCAATCGTCGTTGTCGTGATGATAGTCACCGATCAGCGCGAGCTTCACGGTCGGCGAAAAATCGATGTCGACCTGTAGCCGGCCTCCATAATGCTTGAAACCGTTGACGCGCCGGTCGGAGGCTTGCGCGATATTCGTGATGTTGCCGTCATAGTCGCTGTAGAAGCCGCTGAGGCGGGTGCGGACGTTCGGCCCGATCGGCGTGTTGACAGCGCCGCGCACGCGATACTCGCTCTTGGTATAGAAGCCCGCCTCGAGGAAACCGCCGAAATCGGCCGTCGGCTGCTTCGAGATGATGTTGATCACGCCCGCACTTGCGTTCTTGCCGAACAATGTGCCTTGAGGTCCGCGCAGCACCTCGATGCGATCGATGTCGATCAGGTCGCTGAACGCCTCGCCCGAACGGCTGTAGACGACACCATCGACAACGGTCGAGACCGAAGGCTCGCCGGCGATCGAGAAGGTTGCGGTGCCGACGCCGCGCAGGAACAGTGACTGATTGAGCGTCGTGCCCGATTTGAGGAAGTTGAACGAGGGGACGAGATTGACCACGCCTTCCAGGCTGACCTTGCCCTGCGCCTCGAGCGCGGAGCCGCTGACCACCGAGACCGCAACGGGAACATCCTGAAGCCGCTCGCTGCGCTTCTGCGCGGTGACGACGATCTCGGCGGGCGCTGTATCGTCGGGCGCTGTCGTCGCCGCTTCGGGAGCGGTCGTCTGCTCCTGCGCAGTCGCGGGCGCGGCGGTCAGCGCAATCGCGGCAACGCCCGCGAGCATCAATGTCCTAGTCATCGTCTTGTCTCCCCTAGAATTCGAGTTCGTCCATCGCGACCACGCGATGCTCGCGCGCGCTGATCTCCGCAGCGGCGCCGATCGCGACCGCCATCATTCCGTCATGCGCGGTCACTTCGACCGGCCCCTCGCCGCGGACGGCGGCGGCGAACTTCTGGTGCTCGTAGAAGGTCGCGCCATGGTGATGACCGGCTCTCAGCGCATGTTCCTCGACCGGGACGTGCGTTCGCTCGACGGCCTTCTGCCGCATGAAGCCGGTGCGCGGCGAAAACACGAGGTCGCCCGCCGGAATCAGCACGTCGAGCCGCGCGTTGTCGCCCGTCGCGGTGATCTCTTCCTGGTTTTCCGCGCCTTCGGCGAACATCGACAGGTCGAGCATCGCGCGCGATCCATCGGCGAAGTCCACGGTCGTGTAGCTGTTGTCGATGATATCGGGCGTGCGATCGCCGTAACGTTCTTCGAGATGGTTCACGTCCATCGCGCCCGAGCAATAAACGCGCACCGCCTCGCTTTGCGTGATGAGGCGCATCAGGTCGAAGAAATGACAGCATTTCTCGACCATCGTCCCGCCGGTGTTTTCGGAAAAACGGTTCCAGTCGCCGACCTTGGAAAGAAATGGGAAACGGTGCTCGCGGATGCTTAGCATTCGCAGCTTGCCGACCCGCCCGCCGTGGGCCTGTGCGATGAATTCGGCGACAGGCGGCATGTAGCGGTATTCCATTGCCGTCCAGAAAATGCCTGGCGATCGCGCGGCGCGATCGACGATCCAGCGCGCGTCCTCGATCGTCGTTGCGACCGGCTTTTCGCAGAGGATGTTGATCCCGGCATCGAACAGCGGCGCGAGCACGTCGCGATGCGTATGGTTCGGGCTGCAGACGATCACCGCGTCGAGCTCAGCTTTCGCCAGCGCGGCGGAATCGGAATAAACGACGGGCTGCGCGCCCTGCCCCAGCGCATCCTTCGCCGATTGTAGCGACTCGGCCACAGGGTCGGCGAGCGCGACGATCTCAGCGCCCGGCGTGATCGCGACGTTGCGGATATGCTCGACGCCCATCATGCCGGTGCCGACAAGACCGTAGCGCAGCGTCATCCGTCCTCCCGCGACGCCACTTTCTGACAGCGGTGTCTTAATTCATCCATTCGCACGATTGTCGCGGGTTCGGCAAGGGGTCGCACCATTGCGCGCGCGTCTGTTGCATCGCTACAACAGCATCCCAAGAGGAACGACGATGGCGTCTCGCAGCACGATCAACGATGTCGCGAAGAAGGCCGGTGTGTCGATCAAGACTGTTAGCCGCGTCCTCAACAAGGAGCGCTACGTCCGGGCCGATACCCACGCGCGGGTCGCGGCCGCGATGGCGGCGCTGTCGTTCAGTCCGAGTTTGGCCGCGCGCTCGCTCGCGGGCAAGCGCTCGCACCAGATCGCGCTGATCTACGATAACCACTCGCCCTATTACATCCACGCCATTCAGGAGGGCGTGTGGGAACGGTGCAAGGAAGCCGGGGTGCGGATGCTCGCGCAACCCGCCGACGTCGCTTCGCCCACGCTCGCCGCCGAGGTCGGCGGTCTGATCGACGAGACGCATGTCGATGGCATTATCCTGTCTTCGCCCGTCACCGATGCTGCGCCGGTGCTCGAGGAACTCGAGCGGCGCGGCATCCCCTTCGTCCGCATCTCGCCCGGCACCAACCACGCGCTGACCTCATCGGTGTTCATGGACGACGTGCAGGCGGCGGACGACATGACGACGCACCTCATCAACCTCGGCCACCGCGTCATCGGTTTCATCGTCGGCCACCCCAACCATATGGCCAGCGAGCAGCGGTTGTTCGGATACCGCCGGGCGCTCGACCGGGCGGGGATCGCCTATGAGCCCGGCCTCGTACATCCCGGCGAATTCGACTTCGCCAGCGGCGCCACCGCCGCGCATTCGCTCCTGTCTTATTCCCGCCGCCCAACCGCGATCTTCGCGTCGAACGACGACATGGCGGCGGGAGTGCTGACGGTAGCGCACTCGAAGGGCCTGCGGATGCCCGAAGACCTGTCGGTCGCCGGCTTCGACGATACCCCCCTCGCGCAACTCGTCTGGCCCCCGCTAACGACGATCCGACAGCCGACGCGGGAACTGGCGTTCGCGGCGGCGAGCTTGCTGTTCGAAAAAGCCGACAGCGTTCAGCACAGGCGGCTGCAGCATGAACTCGTGGCAAGGGCGAGCACGGGGGTGTTGACGCCGCCCACCTCTTCGCGCCAATAAGATAGCGTTGTCATGTCTCCGGAGCGCAACCCCGCCGATGAATGAACTTGCCGCGATTCCCCGCACCCGGACACTGGGCAAAAGCGGGATTGTCGTGTCGTCGATGGCATGGGGAATGTGGCGCTTTGCAGGGCGGACGGTGGTGGAAGCGCGCGCGTTGGTGAATGCCGCGCTCGAGAGCGGAATCACCCTGTTCGACACTGCCGATATATACGGCGCCGACACGTCCGGGGGGTTCGGCTCGGCCGAAGCGCTGCTCGGACAGGTGTTCACCGAGGACGGGTCCGCGCGCGACCGGATGGTGCTGGCGACGAAGGGCGGCATCGTGCCCGGCGTTCCGTACGATCAGTCGCCGGCCCATCTGGAAGCCGCGATCGACGCGTCGCTGCGCCGTCTGAACACGCAACACATAGACCTGTATCAAATTCACCGCCCCGACATCCTCGCCCATCCGCACGAAACCGCGCGAACCATGGAAAAAGCGCGCGCGCTGGGCAAGATCGGCGCGTTCGGTGTCTCGAACTTCACCCCCGCGCAAACGGCGGCAATGGAGGCGGCCATGCCCGCGCACGGTTTGCCGTTGTCAACGACGCAGCCCGAATTCTCGCCGCTAGCGCTCGGCCCCATCGAAGACGGAACGCTCGACCTCGCGATGACGCACGATCATGCGGTGCTCGCATGGTCGCCGCTTGGGGGGGGGCGCATCTCCAATCCTGCGAACCCGCGCGAAGCCGCTGTAGCCGGCGCTCTCGATGAGGTTGCTGAAGCGCACGGCGTCTCGCGCACCGCCGCCGCCTATAGCTGGGTAATGGCGCACCCGGCTCACCCGATTCCCATCATCGGGTCTCAACACGCCGCGCGGATCCGTGAAGCCGCGGATGCCTATAAGGTCGGCTGGACGCGCGCCGCTTGGTACAAAATTCTGGTCGCATCGCGAGAGGAGCCATTGCCGTGACCCAACAATGCGAAATCAGCTGGTTCTCGGCGCTGTGCGACGACGACTACGAATTCCTCGGCCAGCCCGACCCGATGCTCGCGTCGAGCTGGGAGCATTGCCGAAACATCGTGCTGGCCGCCGAAAAGGGCGGGTTCGACAATATCTTGCTGCCCAGCGGCTATCAGCTTGGCCTCGACACCACTGCATTCGCGGCGGCGATCGCCGCCCTGACCAGTCGCATCCGCCTTTTGATGGCGGTGCGGATCGGCGAGAGCTGGCCGCCCCAGCTCGCGCGCCAGATCGCCACGCTTGATCGCATCACCGCCAATGGTTCTGGGCAAGGCCGGTTGACGATCAACATCATCTCGTCCGACCTGCCCGGCGACAAGCTGGCGAGCGCGCCGCGCTATGCGCGCACGCTCGAAGTGATGCAGATCCTTAAAACACTGCTGAACGGCGAGCATTTGTCGCACCACGGCGAGCATTATAACATCGACGTCGACCCGCCGCGCATGACGACAGTCAGCGGGAAGTGCCCGCCACTCTATTTCGGTGGCTTGTCAGAAGATGCGCGCGAGGCCGCCGCGCGAGGCTGCGATGTATATTTGATGTGGCCCGATACGATGCCCGCCGTCCGCGAGATTATAAGCGACATGACCGCGCGTGCCGCAAAGCACGGTCGCACGCTCAAATTCGGCTATCGCGCCCACGTCATAGTCCGCGAAACGGAATCCGAAGCGCGCGCCTATGCAATGCACTTGCTGTCGAAGCTCGACGCCGAAACCGGGGATACGATCCGCGCGAAGTCGCTCGATGCGGCCAGCGTCGGCGTCGCGCGCCAAGCCGAGTTGCGCGCCGTCGCCGGCGGCGAGGGCTTTGTCGAAGACAACCTCTGGACCGGCATCGGTCGCGCGCGCTCAGGCTGCGGCGCGGCGATCGTCGGCGACCCCGATCAAGTGCTTGCCAAGCTCCGTGCCTATCAGGCTGAAGGCATCGAGGCCTTCATCCTGTCTGGATATCCGCACGCAGCAGAAGCCGACCTGTTTGCGCGGCATGTGTTGCCGAAATTGTCCCACAGCGCGCTTCGCGTCGATAGCCATTACGCACGCCATTAAGGTTGCAAACCCGATTTTGCCTGAGCTTGCGGGCGTTGCTGTTGACCGCATAGCCGTGCTTGCGCGCAAGCACGACGATCCGCTCGCGGGTGGCCGGTTTGACCCGCGCGTCGCCCTGCAACGCGCGCGACACGGTGGATTTCGAGACGCCCGCCAAGCGCGCAATGTCGTCCATCGTCGAAGCGCGCTGGCCGGCTAGCCGCTCTTCGTGCTGTTCTTTGCGCAACGCGCCTCCTTCGCAACCGGCCGCTCGGGCACCGCTCATTCGCAAGCAACCGCACCGGTAAATGCTATGCTTGTCCATAATAGCCTCGGGCGGCCAGCAGAAACCACCGGGGCGGCCCCCGCCGGAATCACCGGATCGCTTTGGACGATCGACCGGACGCCGAACAATCGAGGACATGCGACAGGGCGGGTGCACGCATCGCTGCCGTTACAGGCGCGGCAGCGACGCCAACAGGTATTGTTTCGAGTTGCCGCTCCGAGCCTGAAAACATGGATTCCAGACGGACAGCAATTCCTCTTGATTGAGCGGCGTCGTCCGTCTGTACGATAGTCCAGCAATAGCACGCGGTCGTCGAGCAGCCGATGCGACGAGAGCGTCGAGCTCACGTCCGGCAATCCGTCGAAAATGTGCTCGACGCCTGTCTCGGAAAGGGCCAGCGGGCAGACCATCAGACGCAGGATCGCGAGTTCGTGCGATGAAAATGCCTTCAGAACCATTCGCGCGAGATTCTAGTTTCTGGCCAATGGATGAAGCAATGATCATCGGAGCCAAGGCGCAGATTCCCAATCCCGCGTTGAAGCCGCTTGAGTTCATGCTCGGTGAATGGCGAACGACGGGGTCGCACCCGGCGATGGCAGGCAAAGTTCTGAACGGACGCACGTCTTTCCGCTGGCATGAGGGCGGCGCGTTCCTGATGATGCGAACGCAGGTGGACGAACCCGAGTTTCCCAATGGCGTGGCGATCATCGGCAGCGACGATGTCGCCGGCACCTTTGCCATGACCTATTTCGACGAGCGCGGCATTTCCCGCCATTACGAGGTGACGGTCGGCGATCGAACGGTGACATGGCGGCGCGACGATCCAAAGCTGTCCCAGTCGAACACTATCACGGCTGAGGACGACGGCAACACCCTGGTCGGCAAGGGCAGGATGTCCCAGAACGGCGGCGCTTGGGGTGATGACCTAAGCCAAGTTTTTCATCGCGAAGCGCGCTCCTGACAGCCACTGCACAACGGAACCACCCAGAGCTTGACGATGACCATCACCATTACCGCCTTCGAAAAGTCTCCGGATGAGGGCCAGGGACTGGCGCGTGACATGCGCGTGCGCTGGGCGCTCGAAGAAGTGGGCCAGGCCTACGACGTTCGCCTGCTGTCGATGGCACAGCTCAAGCAGCCTGCGCATCGCGCGCTCAATCCGTTCGGCAGCATTCCGACGTTCGAGGAAGGCAATCTCGCACTGTTCGAATCCGGGGCGATCGTTTTGCACATCGCCCAGCGCCACGCCGGACTGCTTCCCGAGGACACCGACGCGCGGGAACGCGCCATCGCCTGGATCTTCGCTGCGCTCAATACCGTTGAACCGCCGATCGTCGAACACGAAATGGCGACATACTTTGAGTGCGATAAGGCCTGGCGCGACGAGCACCTTGCCATGATCGTGGAGCGCGTCCGCGATCGGCTCGTAGATCTTTCGAAACGCCTCGGCGATGCCGACTGGCTCGAAGGCAACTTCAGTGCCGCGGACCTGATGATGGTTCTGGTCCTGCGCAGGCTCGATGGGTCGGGGATTGTGGATGAGTTTCCCAACCTCGCCGCCTATGTTGCCCGCGGCGTGGCACGGCCAGCGTATCAGCGGGCTTTCGAGGCCCAGGCGGCGGTCTTCGCTGCTAGGTCGCGCAACTGAAATTTGGCACTGACTGCACGGGGACAACTCCGCCTACATCAAAGGCGCTGACATTTTTGACCGTTTTAATGGACATTAAGCCGCTTTGTGGCTAGAGTAACGGTCAGAGAGGTTCCTTATGCGCGTTACACCGCCGATGCCACTGCCGGTGAAGCGTGCCTTGGCCAAGCTCGGCGCCGACATCAAAGCCGCGCGCCTGCGCCGCCGGATCACGACGACGCTGATGGCGGAACGCGCGTTCGTGGCGCGCAGCACCTTGCAGAAGGTCGAGCAGGGCAATCCGGGCGTATCGTTGGGGGTCTATGCCACCGTGCTTTTCATCCTGGGGTTGAGCGAGCGAATCGCCGACCTTGCCGATATCGGCGGCGATAGCCTAGGCTTGCAGCTCGATGAGGACCGGCTGCCGCAGAGGGCGCGCGTCAGCAAGCGCCGTAGCGCGGCAAACCCGTGAGCGAACGCCAACTTTTGGTCTATCTCGATCTCGCGAGGGTCGCGCATTTTGTCGGACGCCTGTGGGCGCGCCGATCGCGCAACCGGGAAAGCGCGACCTTTGAATATGACGCCGATTGGCTTGCCAGCCCGGCAAGTTTTGCGCTGGAACCGGCCTTGATGCTCGGCGGTGGCCCGCAGCACACCCAACAGGGCCGGGCCTTGTTCGGCGCGTTCGGCGATTCTGCCCCCGATCGCTGGGGCCGCAATCTGATCCAGCGGGGCGAGCGCCGCCGTGCGCAGGCAGAGGGTCGCGCTCCTCGCAGCCTGGGCGAAGTCGATTTCCTGTTGGGCGTCGGCGACATCGCGCGCCAAGGCGCGCTACGTTTCAAGGAAGCGCCGGACGGCCCTTTCCTGGCGAGCGGCGATGGTGCGAACATCCCTCCCCTCATCCGCCTCGGTGAATTGCTGAACGCCGCGATGCGCGTTGCAGCCGACGGCGAAGATGACGCCGATCTACGCCTTATTCTCGCGCCGGGATCGTCGCTCGGCGGGGCGCGCGCAAAGGCGTCGGTGCTCGATCTTCAAGGGCAGCTTTCCATCGCCAAATTTCCGCAGGCCGATGACGCTTACCCCGTCATGCAATGGGAAGCCGTCGCGCTCGACCTTGCCCGCCGCGCGGGCATCGACGTGCCGACATGGCGGTCGGAACAGGTGGCCGACCGCACTGCCTTGCTGTTGCGTCGCTTCGATCGCGACGGCGACATTCGCGTCCCGTTCCTGTCGGCGATGTCCATGCTGAGCGCGGCGGACAACGAGGATCACAGCTATCTGGAAATCATTGATGCGCTCCGTCAGTTCGGCTCGCAGCCCGAGCAGGATTGCGCGCAACTATGGCGGCGCATCGTGTTCAATATCCTGATCTCAAACACTGACGATCATCTTCGCAATCACGGCTTCCTTTATGACGCCGCGGGAGGCTGGCGCCTTTCGCCGGCCTACGACATGAACCCGACTCCCGTTGACGTTCGTGCGCGCGTCTTGAGCCTCGCCATCGACGAGACCGACGATACCGCGTCTCTCGATGTGGCATTCGGGATGGCGCGCCAGTGTGGATTGAAGCCACCAGCGGCCCGAGAGATCATCGAGGAGGTTCAAGCTTCTGTCGCGCAATGGAGGCAGTGTGCGACGTCCCACCGGCTGAGCGCCCGGGATATGGAGCGTATGGCATCCGCGTTCGAGCACGAAGGGACAGGCGCATGAACGGCGCTCACCAGACTGAGGTCAGCGTTCGCAATGAAGTCAGCGTTCGCTTAGCGCATTGCGCTAGCGCAGTATGGAACTTAAAAAAGTATTTATGGTTGTTTTACAACATATTAGCCGGTAAGCGCAGCGGACTTAAAATCCGCATCCCGAAAGGAGGTGTGGGTTCGAGTCCCACCGTCCGCACCATCCTTGCGGCGCTTGCGCTGGCGAGCTGTTCGGCGCCGCCCGAAACGACGATCGATGTCGCCGTAATCGGCAGCACGCCGAAGCGTGCCGACCCCGATCGCGTCTTGCTCGCCGGCGCGAACCGCGTGCTCGCCGATGCGACGGCGATGGGCCTCGTCGCGCTCGACGCGCGCGGACAGGTCGAACCCGCGCTCGCCGAAAGCTGGATCGTCACCGACGACGGCCTCAGCACGATCTTTCGCATCCACCGGCTGCGCTGGCCAGACGGCCGCGAGGTCACCAGCGACGAGGTCGCGGCGAGCCTCCAGCGCGCGGTCGCCGGCGGCAGTCGCAACCGCCTTAAGCCGCTGCTGAGTGCGGTCGATGCCGTGATCGCGATGACCGGGCGCGTCGTTGAGGTTCGCCTGCGCGCCGCGCGCCCGCAGTTGCTCGAGCTGCTCGCGCAGCCCGAACTCGGCATCAGGCGGCGCGGCGAGGGCTTGGGACCATGGCGCATCGCAAGCGGCGGCAGCAGCCTGACCGTGCTGCGCCCGGCCGCACCCGACGCCGACGACATCGACCCAGACAACCCGCCTCCGCAAGACAAGCGCGAGATCCGCCTGCGCGGCGCGCGCGTGGGCCTCGCCATCGCGCGTTTCATGGAAGGAGAGAGTCTGCTTGTCCTCGGCGGCACGCTCGCCGACTGGCCGGTCGTGGAGGCGGCGCAAGTCCGCGCGAGCCGTATTCGCGTCGATCCGGCCGAGGGCCTGTTCGGTCTCGCCGCAACGACGCATTCGGACTTCATCCAACGGCCGGAACTGCGCGACGCGCTGTCGATGGC
>JACDGO010000473.1 GCA_013821585.1 Sphingomonadaceae bacterium | reverse complement strand
TCCTTATGCAGTCGGCCGAAAAGACCTTCGCGGGCTATACCTTCACCGTGCGCAACCGCGGCGGCCATTCGTCGAAGCCGCGCAAGGACAATGCGATCTATCAGCTCGCGCATGCGCTCGAACGCCTCGAAGCCTATCGCTTCCAGCCGATGCTCAACGACACGACGCGCGCCTATTTCGAGGGGCGGCAGAAGACCGAGACGGGGCCGCTCGGCGACGCGATGCGCGCCTGGCTCAAGAATCCCAACGACGGCGCGGCGGCCGACGTGATCGAGGCCGACGAAAAGGAAGTCGGGCTGACGCGGACGCGCTGCGTGCCGACGCGGCTGTTCGGCGGCCACGCTGACAACGCGCTGCCGCAGCTCGCGACCGCGATGGTCAACTGTCGCATCTTCCCCGGCGTCGATCCCAACGCGGTGCAGGCCGAACTGGTGCGGATCGCGAACGACCCCGGCGTCGTCGTCACGCGCAACGACGCCTATGTCGCGTCGATCGCCTCGCCATTGCGGCCCGACGTCGTCGCGGCGTTCACGAACGCCGTCCACGCGCAGCATCCGGGCGTGCCGGTGTTTCCCGAGATGTCGACCGGCGCGTCCGACGCGCGGCCGTTCCGCGTCGCGGGCATCCCGGTCTATGGGGCGAACGGCGCATGGGTGCGCGTTCCCGACGATTTGCGCGCGCACGGCAAGGACGAACGCCTGCCCGTCGCCGCGCTCGACGACAACGTTACGCACTGGGAGCATTTGATGCGCGAGCTGGCGGGGAAATAATTCCTCCCCTGAGCGAGGCTCAGGGGAGGGGGACCGCGCCCGCAGGGCGTGGTGGAGGGGCGCGAGCGAAGCGAGCTTTACGCCAGCCCCTCCACCGCCTGCGGCGGTCCCCCTCCGCGAGCAAAGCTCTGCGAGGATCAATCGCTAACGCGAACCATTTGCAAAGATATTCCGGCCGCGCCGGTTGCGGGCCTATTCGCGCGCGCCTAAAGCTGCGCTCGATTCCGGCTGCGAACGGGGGAAGGCTCAATGGCACGCAAGAAGATCGCGCTGATCGGCGCGGGCAACATCGGCGGCACGCTCGCGCATCTCGCGGCGCAGAAGGAACTGGGCGACGTCGTCCTGTTCGACGTGGTCGAAGGGGTGCCGCAGGGCAAGGCGCTCGACCTCAGCCAATGCGGGCCGATCGAGGGCTTCGACGCCAGGATCACCGGATCGAACGACTACAAGGACATCGCCGGCGCCGACGTGATCATCGTCACCGCCGGCGTCGCGCGCAAGCCGGGGATGAGCCGCGACGACCTGCTCGGCATCAACCTGAAGGTAATGAAGGCGGTGGGCGAGGGCATCAAGGCCAACGCTCCGCAAGCGTTCGTGATCTGCATCACCAACCCGCTCGACGCGATGGTGTGGGCGCTGCGCGAATTCTCGGGGCTGCCGCACCATATGGTCGTCGGCATGGCGGGCGTGCTCGATTCAGGCCGGTTCAGCCATTTCATCGCCGACGAATTCAACGTTTCGGCGCGCGACGTGACCACCTTCGTGCTCGGCGGCCATGGCGACACGATGGTGCCGGTCGTGCAATATTCGACGGTCGCGGGCATCCCGGTCCCAGACCTTATCAAGATGGGCCGCTCGACGCAGGCGCGCATCGACGCGATCGTCAAGCGCACGCGCGGCGGCGGCGGCGAGATCGTCGCGTTGCTCGGCACCGGCTCGGCCTATTACGCCCCCGCGACTAGCGGCATCGCGATGGCCGAGGCATATCTCGGCGACCAGAAACGCCTGCTGCCCTGCGCGGCGTACGTCGAAGGGAAATACGGGCTCGACGGGCTTTATGTGGGTGTGCCCTGCATCATCGGTGTGGGCGGCGTCGAGGAGATCGTCGAGATCGCGCTCGACGACGAGGCGAAGGGCAATTTGCAGGTGAGCGTCGACGCGGTGAAGGAGCTGCTGGTGGCGTGCCGGGGGATCGACGGTTCGCTGAACTAAGATGCGTGAGCTCGCTGCACTTTCCTTTTTGGCGCTGGCTGCATGCGATCAAACCATCGACGACCAAGAACTGACATCAGAAATCGCATGTGTTGCGAAGGCCAAGGAAGTATTCTCGGAGCTACAGGGGATTGGCGATCCACTCGATCAATTTACGCTCGACATGGCTGAGACGAGGAATGCGACGACGAAAAAACCTGAAGATTTCAGGTTCGTTTCTACCGGTAAATTCATTTTCCGGCTGAAGCTTTCCGGTGTGACCAGACCCGCAAAGCTGACCTGCACGGGAGATTTCAATTTGAAGCGTTTGGAGACGGTAAATTTGAACGGCTTGGACAAGCGGCCTACGCCGGGCGAGATTTGGAGCATCTGAATGTCGATCCTCGTCAACGCGGCCACTAAGGTCATTACCCAAGGCATGACCGGCGAGGTCGGCACGTTCCATACCGAGCAGGCGCTCGCCTATGGCA
>JACDGO010000472.1 GCA_013821585.1 Sphingomonadaceae bacterium | reverse complement strand
GACCGCTTGCGTCAATGTCGCCATGCGCGCGCGCGCCATCGTCGAAATCAGGTCGTTCGCCTGGCCGTTGTCGCCGTCGTCCTGATCGGCCCAGGCATTGGCGAACGCCTCGGCCCAGCTCGGCGGCTTGTCGAGCCAGACCGCATGTGGCGCCTTGGGATCGAGCCCGGCGCGGCGCGCGGCCTCGGCGACCGCGTCGTCGATCCCGCCGAACGCGTCGACTAGCCCGAGCTGGCGCGCGCTGCCGCCGTCCCACACGCGGCCCTGTCCGATCTCGTTGACGCGATCGGGATTGAGCTTGCGCGCCATGCTGACCAGCGTGACGAAACGGCCATAGGTCGATTCGATGCTCTTCTGGATGATCGTGTCGAACGCCGCGCTAGTTCCGCCCACGATATCCGGTTGCCCGCTGAGCGGAGTGGTCTTCACGCCGTCGCTGGTGACCCCGATCTTGGCGAGCGCGCCTTCGAAGGTCGGCACGATGCCGAACACGCCGATCGATCCGGTGATCGTCGCAGGCTCGGCGAACACGCGCTCGCCCGCTGTCGACACCCAATAGCCGCCCGACGCGGCGACATTGCCCATCGACACGACCACCGGGAGCCCGCGCTCCCTCGCGTTCGCCAGCGCGACGCGGATGCGTTCGGACGCGAGCGCCGATCCGCCGGGCGAATCGACGCGCAGCACCAGCGCCTTGACCTTGCCCGCCGCGACAGCACGGCGGATGATCCCGGCGATCGTTTCGCCGCCCGCGCGGCCCGCATCGGCCTCTCCATCGACGATGTCGCCCGCGACGGTGACGACGCCGACGCGTCCGTCGCCCTCCTCGGGCGGATGCGCGGCGACGAACGGCGCGAGCGCGACGGTCGCGAAATCCTGGTTGCGTTTGCCGGTCCCGACCAGGCGCGCGACGCGGCGTCCGAATGCGTCGCGGCTGCCGAGCGTATCGACGATGCCGGCAAACTGCGCGCCGCGCGCCAGATCCCCGCTCGCCGTCGCCGCGGCAGGATCGGCGACGTAGGCCGCGATCCTCGCCTTGGGCCGTGCGCGCAGCACATCGGCCTGCCAGCCCTGCCACAGCGCGGCGGCGAGCGCTTCGTCCGCGGCCTTGGCTTCGGGCGAGGCGTCGCTGCGCGTATAGGGTTCGACGAACGACTTGTACTTGCCGACGCGATAGACGTGCGCGTTGACGCCGAGCTTGTCGATCAGCCCCTTGTAGTAGAGCCGCGAGCCGCCCGGCCCCGCGAACAGCGCGAGGCCCATCGGCTCGAGCCAGATTTCGCTCGCATGCGCCGCAAGGAGATAGGCGTCGTCGCTATAGCCGGTCGCGAAGGCGAGCACGGGCTTGCCCGCGCGCTTCACGCGATCGAGCGCGGCGCCGACGCCCTCGAGCGCGACCTGCCCGCCGCCGCTGAAGCCGTCGAGGTCGAGCACCACCGCCTTGACGCGGTCGTCGGTCGCCGCCGCGTCGACCGCGCCGACGATGTCGCGAAGACGGAACTGATGCGCGCGCTGCTGCCCGCTGAGAATCGCGCCCGCGCGCACCGCGCTCGGCTGCTCGACGATGCTGCCCTTGAGATTGAGCAGGAGCGCGCCGTGTCCGACCGCGCCCGCGTTGGGCCGCAGCGACAGGCCGGCGTAGAGCAGGCCGAAGAACAGCAGCATCAGGACGAGGACGAGCGCGTCCTT
The DNA here is from genome assembly GCA_013821585.1 of Sphingomonadaceae bacterium. Lineage (GTDB taxonomy): Bacteria > Pseudomonadota > Alphaproteobacteria > Sphingomonadales > Sphingomonadaceae > Sphingomonas_O. The sequence goes on along the minus strand of JACDGO010000472.1, from coordinate 769 downwards.
GATCCCGACCAGCAGGCGCCATGCGCCACGCACCAGACTCATCGCAAAAACTCCTTCGCGCCGCCGCTAGTGAAAGCGCGATGGCTGTCAATGCGTGACTGCCGATCCACGTCCTTCGATGCTAGAGGCGCGCGCGATGGCCGCCTTTGCCGCCTCCAAGCCGCTTGTCGGCCATGCGCCGGTGTCGGCGAGGGCGGAGTTACGCGCGCTCGTCGCGCTTGCGGCGCCGCTCGTGGGCGCGAACTTCCTGCAAATGGCGGTCTATGCGGTCGATGTCGTCTTCGTCGCGCGGCTCGGTCCGGCGGAATTCGCCGCGTCGACACTGGGCGTCTTCCTCTACGGCCTCTGCATGTGGGCGCTCGTCGGTCTCACCACTGCCTGCGCGCCGCTCATTGCCGCTGAGCTCGGCGCCCACGCGCATGCGGTGCGCGAGGTGCGCCGCTCGTTCCGCATGGCGCTGTGGCTCGCGTTGATCGCGAGCGCGCCGTTCATGCTGCTCCTCGCGCATGGCGAAACGATCCTGCGCTTCGTCGGCCAGGACAGCCATGTCGCGCACCGCGCGGGCGCGTTTCTCGACATTCTTCTTTTCGCGCTCATGCCGAGCGTCGCGGCGGGCGTGATGCGGACCGCGGCGGCGGCGCTCGGGCGCCCCGGCTGGGCGCTCGGCGTCACCGCGCTCGCGCTCCTCGCCGGGATCGCGGGCAACTGGCTGCTCGTATTCGGTCACGGCGGTTTTCCCGCGCTGGGGCTAGAAGGCTCGGCGATCGCG
>JACDGO010000471.1 GCA_013821585.1 Sphingomonadaceae bacterium | reverse complement strand
GGTTGAACAGCGTAGACTTGCCGACGTTGGGGCGGCCGATGATCGCGACGACGGGTTGCATGGCGCTCAGCGGAACGCCGAAATTCGCCCGGAATTGTCGAGGATGTAGAGCGTCGAGTTCGCAACGACCGGCGCGAGGAATACCGGCGCGCCGATGTCGACCGTGCCCTGGACGGTTCCGTCAGCGGGCAGCACCGTCACCATCTTACCCTCCGAGGAGACGAGGATCAGCCGGTCGCCGGCAAGCACCGGACCGTTCCAGGTGACGGGGCCGTTCTTGCTCTTGTCCTTGCGATAACGCTGGAGCTGCGCGACCCAGCGGACCTTGCCGGTCGCGCGCGCGATGCACAGCAGCTTGCCTTCGTCGGTGACGACGAACACCCACTCGCCCGCGACCCACGGCGTCGACAGCCCGGCGATATTGGCTTCCCACAGCCGCTGGCCGGTAACGAGCTCGAGGCTGACCATCCGCCCGCCCTGGCCGATCGCGAACACGCGGCCCTGGTCGATTACCGGGTCGGCATCGATGTCGCTCAAGGTTCCAACCGATGTGTTGATGCTGGTGCGCGACAGAGCCTCCTGCCACAGGGTCCGCCCGTTCTCGTAGCGATAGGCGTTGAGGTCGCCGCTCGAAAAGCCCGCGACGACCGTCCCTTGCGCGATCGATGGCGCCGCGACGCCGAACACGCCCGACAGCTGGACCGCCGCGGCCTCGGTCCATTCGACCGTGCCGTCGGCCGCCTTGATCGCGAACAGCTGATTGTCCTGGCTCATCGCATAGACGTTGCCGAGCGCGAGCGCGGGGCTGCCGCGCAGCGGCGGACCGGGGCGCTTCTTCCACACCACCGACCCGTCGGCCGCCTTCAGCGCGGCAATGTCGCCGAGGCCGTTGGTCGCATAGAGGATGTCGCCATCGACGCTGACGCCGCCGCCGAACAGCGAGCTCGCGTTCTTGCCTGCGTCCCCGAACTTGGCCGACCAGAGCTTCGCCCCGGTCGCGGCATCGAACGCATTGACCGCGCCTTCGGTGTCCATCGCATAGAGCTTGCCGCCGGCGATGACCGGAGCGGCGGCGAGGCGCGCTTCCTTGGTCGCGCCGGCGATGCGCGCCTGCCAGACGCGCGTCGGCGTCGCGCCGTAGGCGACGTTGCCCATCGACTTCGCCGCATTGCCGCCGGGCTGGCTCCACGCGTCGTTGACGGTGGCGGGCGGCAGGATCACCGCGACGCCGGCGAGCGACGGCTCGACCTCGACGCCGCTCTCGCTGGTCAGGATCGGCACGCGCTCGCCGAGCAGCGCGCCGTGCGGTGTCGCCTTCTTGAAAATGCCGCAGCCGCCGAGCGCGAGAAGGACGCCGAACGCGAGCGCGGCGCGGTTGAACCTGGTCATCGAATTGCCCTTGCCCGTTGCGGGATCGCGTCGACCCCCAATATCCCCGCAAGCTGAACCACACGCGAACGGATCGTCTCGGGAACGCCCGGATCGGCGGCCAACGCCTTGAACAGCGCCGCCGCGAGCTGCGGCTGGTTCATGCGCATATAGGCGATGCCGGTCAGCTCGCCCGCCGTCCCGAACCACGGATTGCCGGGCATCGCCAGCGGCTTCAGCCGCGCGACCACCTGCGCGGGCGGGAGCGTGTCGTATTCGGCGGCGGTCTGGCGGATGAGCGCGAGGTCGCGGTAAGGCTTGTCGAGCGAGGCGTCGGCGGCGATCGCGCCGAACTGCCGCGCCGCGCCGCGCAAGTCGCCCTTGACCATCGCCATGTCGGCGAGCGTCAGCGCCGCCGCCGCGCGTGTGCCGTCGCTCTTCGATGCGGCGAGCGCCCTGAATTTGGGCTCGAGCCCCGCTTGCTTGCCCGAGGACAGATCCTCGAGCGCCGTCGCGAGCTGCTCGCCCTCGACCCCGGCTTGCGCGTCGCGGTGATTGTTCCACCAGATGCCGCCCGCGAGCAGCGCGAGCGCGGCGATCACGCCCGCGACGATCCAGCGCCCCCAGCGCTTCCAGACGCCGACCATCCGGTCGCGGCGCAGTTCCTCATCGACTTCGCGCAGAAAGGCTTCGTTGGTCGGGGGCGTCGACGCCAAGGCTGGTTACTCCGGAAATTAGGTCGGCGAGCCTTAGCGAGGGCGCGCGCGAGAGGGAAGGCCGCTAGTCCTTCGGTGCGTAAGTCTGGTCGGCGGTCGGAAAGGCGCGCGCGCGCACCTCTTCGGCATAGGCCTTCGCCGCGCCGGCGACGAAGCCCGCCATGTCGCCGTAGCGTTTCACGAAGCGCGGGGTGCGCTCGAACAGGCCGAGCATGTCTTCGGTCACGAGCACCTGACCGTCGCAGTGCGCCGATCCGCCGATGCCGATTGTCGGACACGCGACCGCCTGGGTGATTTCGACCGCGATCGGCTCGACGACGCCTTCGATCACCAGCGCGAAGGCGCCCGCCGCGTCGACCGCGCGCGCATCGGCGA